>CAMFKK010000108.1 GCA_945957225.1 uncultured Sphingobacteriia bacterium
ACATCAACCCTCGACTAGTCGTCGGCAGCGTCAGATGTGTATAAGAGACAGCTTAAGCTAAACAATCTAGTATTAGTTAAATTCTTAGTATTTATAGTTTTGATAGATGTATTATTTATCCTATCTAGAAAAACAATTGACTCATCAAGTTGATTTCCATTTTTTGGCAAATAAAAGATTTGAGTTATTCTTTGCTTTCTAATGGACTCAAGATGTGATTTTAGTTGTTCGTCACTCTTCGAAGATCCTTTTGAAATCGCATTTTCATATTTAGCAAGATTAATTATAGGTGCATACATAATCCTAGAATCAAAAGGCCGAGTATTAGATTCGGAAATATCGCAAGTATTTGATATTATAATTCCAGGTGCTTCCCCAATTTTTGAATCAGGAAAATTTATTACAAGCATTTCTTTAATTCCATCGCCTTGATATACAATTTCAGTATCAAATAAGTGATTTGTATAAAGTCTTGAGTCAATATTATCTGGGAAATCTTTGAGACCAGAAAAAAGTTCGCTTTCAGATTGAGAAGAAAGGAATTTTGGAAGATATATTTTTAATTCTTCAGGAATCATATTAAATCCCAAAAATTATTATTAACAATTTCAACAAATTCACTATCTATATCTTTTGAGTTTTCAATAACATTTTTTGAAAATGAAACAATAATATCAATTTTTTCTAACTCTATATTGTTGGATAATGAAGTAGGATAATTATTTAAAGACAACTCTCTCCAATTATTAATTTGGTTTGGGGGATCATATTTAGGAATGCAAGTTGGTAACATATTTGAATCAAATGGAACGCAAATTGTACTAGTATTAATTGTTGCAAACAAAACTAATGTTGCTAGAGATGTGCCTGTATTTCCCATAAATTTTAAAATCTTGGATTTAATCCATCTAAAAAGGAAGGTTTCAAAAGTGAAAAGAAAAGTTGTTTCTCTGAACTATGAATTTGATTAATAATTTCTTTTTTTTCTTTTAAGAAGTTATCAAGCTCTGTTTCTTTAAAAGTATCAATGTCTATTAATGAACCTCTTCTATTTAATACGATTATATTATTTGCAATTTGAAGTGTGCTTTTAAATTCGGTATCACTTATTTCGGTTCTGAAAACAGTGTTTTCATAATTTATATTGTTAGAATTTATCTTTATATCCAAGTCTATATTATCAAAAACGTTGTTTTCAAAGAAATTCATATATCTCAAAGCTATTCGTTCAATCTTATGAATAATATCTAATTCCTCAATTCTGTCTAAAACTCTCAAGATTTCCGAAGAAAATTCATCCCAACCGACATACTCTTTAGTTGAAACAACACTTAATACATCTGGTCCTATTTGTACAATAAACTTTTCATTTGAAACCTTATAATATGGTTTGTACTTTAAATTTGGATCTACTAAACGAAGATTTTCAGGAAGTTGAAGAATTGGTAAATTTTCAACATTTTTAAAATCTTGTCTTAACTTGTTGTAAACCAAACCAAAAATTGCATCTGGAGGAAAAGAAGTCTTAAATCGAATTTCAAAAATGGCTTCGATAATTGGGCAAGGAAATATACTTTTAGGAAATTCCATTTATACAAATTTATACAAAGTAAATACTAAAATATTGTTATTTATATTCAAGTTTTATCAAAAACATCAAAATGGTGGTGATAATGTAAATCCTACCTTATTTTTCTTAAAATATTATATTTATTTGCTTTTATAAGCATTCTATGTTAAAATTATAATATTCATTTTAATCCCACATCCCAACCTCTTCAAACCGCAATGTCTCCTTCTTGCACTTAGGACAATGATAGTTTTTATCCTCTAGTACATATTGCAGATCCATAGCTACAGTTACATCAATCACTACTTTCTCAGGTTCGTAATGAATATCGAGATCATCAGGTAACATAAAGCCATGGGTCTTTCCATAAAGTGTTACCTGTTTTCTGCATTGGCTGCATCTATGATATTTGTTCAACAAACTTTTAAAGCTGATGGTGCCGCAATGGTCACAGTAATATGGAGCTTTGATTTTTTTTGGAATATCCAACATGCCCACGCCGATAAAGCAACGCGGGTATGGTTCATGGCAAGAACTGCAAACTGGTTGTATAATGGTGCCCATGCTGTTAAGTTAGTGAATCTTTCTATCCACCCCGCCCTTCGGGCACCCCTCCTTACGCTTCGCGCAAGGAGGGGAACTAATTGAATAGCACTACAACGATTGAGTAGATTCTTCTCAGGAACCATCGCGCCAGCAGCTGTTTTTTAGCTTTTAGCATTTAAATTGAGCACTCAAATTTTGCTTCCATTTAATTGAAAATTTAACTGAACAATCATGGCTACTAATCGAAGAGACTTTATGCGCAACCTTACCTACGGTGCTGTGGGTGTGGGTATTTCTGGTATTTCATCGGGCTTTACGGCCAAGAGTTATAATAGGATCATCGGCGCCAATGAGCGCTTGAATGTGGCGCTAATGGGTTGTGGGCGCCGTGTGGGTGCTTATTATGACGCACTGAAAAATAAGAACAACAATGTAGACCTGGCTTATATCTGCGATGTGATGAAGAAGCAGCGCGAGAAAGTGGGTAAGGACCTGAACGGTAAAGTATCGGGCCCCGCCAAACTGGTGAGTGATATTCATGATGTATGGAATGATAAAAGCGTGGACGCCATTTTCAATGCTACCCCGGACCATTGGCACGCGCCGGGTACCTGGATGGCCATGCAGGCGGGTAAGCACGTCTATATTGAAAAACCTTGTAGCCACAATCCCCGCGAAGGCGAATTGCTGGTGGCTTTTCAACAGAAATATGGCAAAGTGATTCAGATGGGTAACCAACAAAGATCGGCCAGGGAGTCTCAGGAAATTATTGGTGAGATTCACAGGGGCGTGATTGGCGATGTGTACAAAGCACTGGCTTTTTATTCCAATACCCGTGGTGAAGTGCCTATTGAGAAAAAAGCACCCGTGCCCGAAGGTTTGGATTGGAACCTCTGGCAGGGTCCGGCTCCGCACAGAGAATACACTGACAATACCTGGGACTATAACTGGCATTGGTATGGCTGGCATTGGGGTACCGCTGAAACCGGTAACAACGCCACGCATGAACTAGACATTGCGCGTTGGGCCTTGCAAGTAACCTATCCTGAGAAAGTGGAAGTAGAAGCGGCCAAGCGTCATTTTAAAAACGATGGTTGGACCATGTATGATACCATGGACGCCACTTTCCGTTTCCCGGATAACAAGATTATCCAGTGGGATGGTAAGAGCCGCGGTGGTTATAAAACCTATGGCTCTGACCGTGGTACCATTATCTATGGTAGCGAGGGTACGGTGTTTGTAAACAGAGATGGTTATACCTTATATGACCGCGTGGGTAAGAAAATCAAAGACAGCAAGGCTTCTGGTTCTGAAGCGGGCACAGCTCTTGGCGGCGGTGGCGATATGACCGATGCGCACGTGGCCAATTTCTTTAACGTGATCCGCGGCAAGGAATCCAAACTCAACTCTCCTATTGAAGAAGGCGCTATTAGCCAGATGATGTGTCACTATGCCAATATTGGCTACCGCATTGGCAAGTCTTATTCCGTGAATACCCAGAACGGACATATCCTGGACAAAGACGGGATGAAGCTTTGGGACAGACAGTATGAGAAGGGTTGGGAGCCTAAATTGTAGACACCACCTTAGGTGTTGATTTTCAATACATTTTATCTTTATTTAATTTGCCAGATACCTTGTTATCTGGCATTTTTTTGTTTACTATTTGTAAATCAAATGTGATTATTTTAGCAAAAAGGTTGACAAATACAAAATTATGTATAGTTTTGTCAACCCTCTCTGCTATAATCACAAAACCTACCATCATGAATGCCTTTGCCGAACGACTTAAATCTGCCCGAGTAATGAAAGGTTGGTCGCTTCAAGAGTTGGCCGATAGAGTTGATATATCAATATCAAAGCAATCATTAAATAAGTATGAGCTCAATTCCATGAAACCAGATGCTGATGTGCTAATTGCTTTGGCAAAAGCCCTGGATGTAAAACCTGATTATTTTTTAAAAGAATCCAAAATAAAACTTGAGCCTGTTGAATTTAGAAAGAAAGCGAAACTTTCGGTTAAAAGTATTGAGAGCATCAAAGAAAGGATTAAGGAATTTTTGGAGCGTTATTTAGAAGTGGAAGATTTGTTACAAATCAAAACCACTTTTAATAATCCAATAGAAGACATTTTAATTAGTGATGTTGAGGATGTGGAAGCGGCAGCAATAAAATTAATCAGAAGCTGGAACCTTGGGTTTGACCCCATTCCCAATGTAATTGAAATGTTGGTGGATAATGGGGTTAGGGTTGTAGAAATAGATGCTGAAGATGAATTTGATGGTCTTAGCACTTTTGTAGGCAATATTCCTGTTGTAGTCATTAATAGAAATTATACTGTTGAAAGAAAACGTTTTACTGCTCTTCATGAATTAGGTCATCTTGTTTTGAAAATAGAAGATGGTGCAGATAAAGAAAGAATTTGTCATGCTTTTGCAGGAGCACTTTTATTACCTGGTGATTCTTTAGAAAAATTAATTGGAGAAACCAGAAAAAATATTGCACCTGGTGAATTGGTAAGCATCAAAGAGCAATTTGGAATTTCTATTCAAGCCATCATGATGCGTGCCCAACTAAAGGGGATTATTGATAAAAATGTTGCATTGCGTTTTTGGAAATCAATGGCGGGTAACAAAAAAGAATCTGGACTTGGTTCATTTGCAGGAAAAGAAAAGAGCTATCGCTTTGAACACTTAGTATTTAGATTAGCAGCGGAAGATATTGTAAGTCTTAGTAAAGCCGCTAATCTTGCAGGTAAGAAGCTGGCGATATTCAGAGAGGAGTTGGACGCAACTGAAGTAAGTTAAACCTCCTCCATCAAATGCAAACTATAGCAGTACAAGACGCCAATATTTTAATAGACCTAATCAAAACAGGTCTATTTGACCATTGTCTAGCACTGCCTTTTTCTTTTACAACCACTAATATTATCATGGATGAATTAATAGAGGAGCAAGCTGCTGTTATTGAACCTCATATTAATTCGGGAAAGTTTTCTGTGATTAAAATTACTGCAGAGGAACTAGGTGAGATTATGATATTGAGCGAAGAGAATACAAGTTTATCTGAACAAGATTGGTCTGCATATTATTACGCTCAAAAAAAATCAAGTTTATTATTAACTGGTGATAAAAGACTACGAACCATCGCCGAATCAAAAGGGATAATAGTTTGTGGAATTTTATGGGTTTTTGATAGGCTTGTTGAAAATGCTATTTTATCAGAAGAAGAAGCTTGTACTAACTTGAAAATCCTAAAGAATATAAATAAGCGAATTCCACAAACAGAATATGAGAAGAGAATAAAAAATTGGTGTAAATAGCTTCACCCATATTTTCACTTAATTCGCCTCTATCAGCTTTAGAACTGCTTATAATGAATATCTAGAAAATGTTGAAAGGATTCTTTGTAAGATTCGCTCAAGGGAATTTCTTCCTGGCCAATTTTTACAGAGGACTTTTCAATAGTGTCTACATGCGCCAATGAAATAATATAGGATTTGTGGATGCGGATAAACTGATAGGGCATTAACTGCTCTTCAAAGGTTTTCATGTTTTGTAACACCAGGTATTTTGTTTTTCCTGCATGAATGGTCACATAATTACCCGAGCCCTCAATATGCGTAATATCCATGATCCGCAGCTTCTGCGTTTTGTAATCTGTTCTTACAAAAATAAAATCCTGTTGGTCTGCCAGCATTTTTGGCTGCGCCAATTTTTCTGTTGACGGCGGTTGTACCAAGGCCCGAACTTTTTGAATGGATCTTTCAAATCTTTCAAAAGAAAATGGCTTGAGCAAATAGTCTGCTACATCTAGTTCAAATCCCTGCAAGGCATAATCTGGATAAGCCGTGGTAAGCACAATCTTGGTTTGATGATGGATGCTTTTTGCCAGGTCCAATCCATTCAAGCGATTCATTTGTATGTCTAGAAATACCAATTGAATCTTGGGGTTGGCTACCAAATATTTCAGCCCTTCAATGGGGTCTGTGAACTGCGCCACCAATTTGAATGAGGCAATTTTTGCTCCATAGGTTTGGATAATTCCCAGTGCGTTCTCTTCGTCATCAATAGCAATTGCTTCTATCATGGGTTCAAATCTATTTCAAGTTTGGCAAGATAGTTGTCTCCGTTGGCCCCCATTTGCAAATGATGTTTGTTGGGATAGAGAATTTGCATTCTTTTGATCAAATTGGGAATGCCTATTCCATTGTTCTGGTCCTTAGAAATGCCATTGGCAATTTTATTGCTCACACTATAATGCAGTTTGCCTGCGGCGATATTGAGTTGAATCTTAACCGGTTCTGTTTCTGTTCCGGCTTCTCCGTGCTTGAAAGCGTTCTCTACAAAGGTGAGCAGGATCATGGGCGGAATTTGACAGCTAGCAAATTGATCTTCCTCACTTACGCTGAGTTCAATCTGGTCCTTGGGAAATCGGAGCCGATGCAATTCTATGAATTTGAGCAAGTGTTGGTATTCCTTGTCTAGACTCACCCAATCATTTTTTTCGTGCAAGACATAACGCAACAAATCAGAGAGCTTTAATAAAGCGTCTGCTGTTTTGGTAGACTGAATCAATGCCAGATAATAGATATTGTTAATGGTATTGAACAGAAAATGCGGATTCAGTTGGTTGCGGAGCAAACTCAGTTCTGCCTGCGCTTTTTCTTTTTCTAACATCAGGGCCGCCCGCTCTTTGGCAAACCAATCTCTGGCAAATGCATAACCCAATCCTAATAAATAATAGGTTAGCGAGGTGATCAGGTTTTGTACAAAATAATTAGGTGTTGCTGGAGCTTTATTAGGTTGTTTGAAATTATTGAGTAAAATGAAAACCGGCCCATTTAAAAACTGTCTTGAAAAATTAAATAGCTGCGTAAATAACAACAAGAGTACCACAGACAATAGTAGAAAGGGGATGAGTTTTTTTCTTTTGCTGTATTGTGGAAACACAATAAATGCTGCCACTACTAAAACAAGGGACTGGGTAAGATGTGTAGCTACTCTATAATAACCAATATTGTCACTGGGCCATAGTTTACCCAAAAATAAATAATAGGTAAACCAAAATAGTTGGAATACAATGACCACTAGGGCAATTTCCAAAAGGCTTTTTAATGCTTTCTTTTCCATGACAGGCATGACACTAAAGTAAGGGATAATCTTGCTGCAATTGGCCCTTTTTGCTTGATTATTTTTCACGTAGAAGTCTCCCTATTTCATCATGAAATAATAGGGTTTGACACATTGTTTCTAAACCTCCCTGCTTTATTAAGTAATATGCTGTACATAAAACCACCAAAAGCTAACTGCTGTCTCTTATACACATCTGACGCTGCCGACGACTAGTCGAGTGTTGGT
>CAMFKK010000109.1 GCA_945957225.1 uncultured Sphingobacteriia bacterium
AACTAGACTTGATCCAGGGGATGATTAAAACTGAAAACTGGTACTATTTTTTGGATAGTCTAGTTTATAGCTTTTTTCTTGTCCATTGCTTTTTACATGAAAAATATTGCTCTGTAAGGTTTGGAAATCAAAAAGGATTTGGCATTGAACCTCTAGTTTTTTAAGCTGATTAATTTTTGGAATCTCGGCATAGATCCAAACGCTTTCCATTTGAATTTCATGACCCAAATAATGAATATTGGCAGGCTGGCCGTTAATTTTTAGCTGAAGCTTTTGTTGTATATAAGTATTGATATTTTTGTAGGGTGGTTTCTAGGTCCTGGGTAAAAATTCGAATACTGATTTCGGCAGTAGCATCTTTTGTATTATGATTAATTTCAATAACAGATACATAAAAAGGGTGTAATAGGGCTATGAATGCCAAAGAAATCCATTGAAACATACTATTTACCATTCAACATTCTTTTTTTTACACTACAAATGTCATAATTAATTTGTAACCTAGTATATGAATGATTTTAAACTATATTTAGAGACTGGTTTTCAACATATTGCCAATTGGAACAGCCAATTGCCCTTTTGGTCACAATTGGCTGGCGTTACTACCAGTGACCATATTCTATTTATTATTGCGCTCACCATCAGGTACCAATTTGCAGATTGGAAAAAGGTATTAGTACTGGTTACTGCTTTTACCATTGGACATAGTATTACGCTTGCACTCAGCGTATTGAATATAGTTACTTATTCTGTGAATTGGATTGAGTTTTTGATTCCTGTTACCATTTTAATCACAGCCATCAGTAATTTATTTGTCAAGAAATTTGTGTTTAAAACCAAATTCCCTGCTATCTATTTTATGGCTTTGTTTTTTGGTTTGATTCATGGATTAGGCTTTAGCAGTTATTTAAAAAGCATGTTGGGAAAAGACCAGAGCATTTTTACCCAATTATTGGCTTTTAACCTAGGGTTAGAGCTTGGTCAAATTTTAATTGTCTTAATCATCTTGATTTTTTCCTATCTTTTTGTAGGATTAATCAAGGTAAATAGGAGGGAATGGCTTTTATTTGTAAGTGCAGCTGTTCTTGCATTGGCATTAAACATGGCACTGGACAGATTTCAAAACATATTACCACAATAAACCATACAATTATGAGAAAATTAGGTTTCATTGTTTTAATGGTGGCTTTTGCTTCAATAACAAAGGGGCAAAACATCATGAACAATCCAGGTTCCAATCACGGGAACAAGTTTGAGCAGCTGGGAACCATCCTTCCTACTCCCAATGAATATCGCACCGCCAGCGGTGCACCCGGCCCAAAATATTGGCAACAAAGGGTAGATTACAACATTAAATGCGAATTGGACGAACCCAATTTAACCTTAAAAGGATCAGAAACTGTTACCTATTATAATAACTCTCCCGATGTATTAACCTATCTCTGGTTGCAATTGGATGAGAATGAACATAGCAGCATCAACAATGCAGGATATCAGAATTCATCCCAAATGGGCAGACAAATGTCTACCACACAAGCTGATGCCATGATGGAAGCTGGTAAGGATAATGGCTTGGGCGATGTAATTACCAAATTGACAGATATTGCTGGAAAAAATTTAAAATATACCATCAACAAAACTATGATGCGTATAGAATTACCAACTGCATTAAAACCAGGTCAGAAATTTGTATTTAACCTAAGTTGGCATTACAAAATTTCTAATCGCTTAACCGTAGGTGGCAGAGGTGGATATGAATACTTCCCGGAAGATGGTAACCATTTCTTTACCATGGCACAGTGGTATCCAAGACTGGCAGTATACAGTGATTTTCAAGGATGGCAGCACCACCAGTTTACTGGTAGGGGAGAATTTGCCTTAACATTTGGCAATTTCAATGTAAGCATGACAGTTCCTGCAGATCATACCATTCTTTCAACTGGTGAGTGTCAAAACTATGCGCAAGTGTTATCTCCAGCTCAAATGGCCAGGTGGTCACAGGCACAGAATTCAAAAGAGCCAGTTGAAATTGTAACCCTAGATGAGGCTAAGAAAGCGGAAAAGCAAAAAAGTACTGCCAAGAAAACTTGGGTATATAAAGCAGACAATGTGCGTGATTTTGCTTGGACTTCTTCAAGAAAAATTATCTGGGATGCCATGCCTGCTTATGTAGAAGGTAAGAAAGTAATGTGCATGAGTGGTTATCCCAAAGAAGCTTATGGTTTGTATAGAAAGTTTTCTACCAAGGTAGTAGCCCATACCATTAAGTCTTATTCTAAATTTTCTATTCCTTATCCATACCCAGTTGCACAAAGTATTGAAGCTTCTAATGGCATGGAATATCCCATGATCTGTTTTAACAATGGTAGAACAGAAAAAGATGGTAGCTATAGTGAAGCCACCAAACAAGGTATGTTGGGTGTAATCATTCATGAAGTTGGCCACAATTTCTTCCCTATGATTGTGAACAGTGACGAGCGTCAGTGGAGCTGGATGGATGAGGGATTGAATTCTTTTGTAGAATACTTGACAGAAGAGTTATATGACAACAAATATCCTTCTAGGGGTAAAGGTGCCGCTTATACCATTGCAGACTATATGCGTTTGCCAAAAGACCAATTGGAACCCATCATGACCAATAGTGAGAACATTGTCAATTTTGGACCTAATGCCTATACCAAACCAGCTACGGGATTGAATATTTTAAGAGAAACCATCATGGGTAGGGAACTGTTTGACTATAGTTTTAAAGAATATGCTCGTCGTTGGGCATTCAAACATCCCCAACCTGCTGACCTTTTCCGTACTATGGAAGATGCCAGTGCAGAAGATTTAGACTGGTTCTGGAGAGGTTGGTTCTATGGTATAGATCCTTGTGATATTGCTATTGATACGGTAAAACATGGTGTTTATGACCCCAATATGGCAGCCCAAGCTGGTTTTCAAGGAGGAAGGGGTGGAGCACCTATCAATGCTAGTACTAACGGTATGGTGTCTTTGGCCAAACCCATGTTGAATCCATTTGACGATATTTCTAAAATCAGAAATCGCCAAGACAAGAATATCATTTTCTTGACAGATGCGGATACTAGTCTTAGAGATTTTTATTGGCGTTATGCCAGAGGCATTGAACCTTATGATACCACAAAGTATAAGGTTACCCCTCCCAATATGACTCCTGATCCTATGGACGATGCTGCAAAAGCCAAATACGCCAATGTGAACCTCTATGAAATCACATTTAGTAACAAAGGAGGTTTGGTCATGCCCATCATTGTGGAATTTAGTTTTGAAGACGGAACCAAACAGACAGAAAGAATTCCTGCTCAGGTTTGGCGTTTAAATGAAAATAAAGTGACCAAATTGTTCTTGACAAATAAGAAAGCTGTAGGAATTAAATTGGATCCTATGCGTGAAACAGCTGATATTAATGAGAACAACAATACTTGGGGAATGCAAAATGTTACGCCAAGTAAGTTTGCCATTTTCAAGGCAAGACAGGGTGGTGGTCGCGGCCAAAGCACAGGCATTAATCCAATGCAAAAAGCCATGGAAAAGAAGAACATGTAGTTTTAAATAATTCTATTTTTTTGATTAAAGTCACTTGATTAATTTCAGGTGACTTTAATTTTTTAACTATGTCCAGCATGCGTTTTTCTTTATTTGTCTTGATTTTTTTTGGCTTTTCTGCAAATGCATCGGTTGATACAGTGCAGTTTTTTAGCAACAGCTTGCACAAGCAGGTAAAATTTGTCATTATTCAACCAAGAAATAAAAACAAAATCTTGATTCCGGCGGTATACTTATTGCATGGATATGGGGGTAATCAGCGTCAATGGCCTCAAGCAGCCCCTCAGTTACAGCAAAAGGCAGAAGAGCTGAATATGATTTTTATTTGCCCAGATGGGGCAAATAGCTGGTATTTTGATAGCCCCATTGATTCTAGTATCCGTTACGAATCTTTTGTCATCAAAGACCTAATCCCTTATGTAGATCAACATTATCTAACTATTCCTGATAGAAAACATCGTGCTATAACTGGTCTTAGTATGGGTGGTCATGGAGGTCTTTATTTAGCTATTAGAAACCAAGCAATTTTTGGTGCGGCAGGTAGTATTTGCGGAGGTGTAGATTTTAGACCCTTCCCCAATAATTGGGAAATTAAAAAGGCCCTTGGCGATTATGCCAATAACAAATCTGTTTGGGATGCCAATACAGTGATGGAAATGGTTGATGGGTTAAAGAATAATGCTATAAAACTGATTTTTGACTGTGGTGTAGACGATTTCTTCTATCCTGTAAACAAAGCCTTGCACGAAAAATTATTAAAACTTAAAATAGATCATGACTATATTGAAAGACCGGGTGCACATAATACCGCATATTGGAGCAATAGTATTGACTTTCAATTGCTCCTGTTTAAAAAGTATTTTGATGCCAATGCTATGTAAGGATTAAAAAAAGAACTATTTAAATTATTCAATCATTCATTGACTCATGAAAACCATTTATACATCCATTTTATCTTTTCTTTTTTTGATGTTCCTAGTTTCTGGGAATGCGGCTTCGGTTGACAGTATTGAAGTGTTTAGTCCTAAAATGAAAAGGTCTATAAAAACCATCGTAATCAAACCCAGTATTAATAAGGACAAGTCCAAAAAATATCCCGTTTTGTATTTGTTACATGGGGCATTTGGGGCTTATAATAATTGGATTCTGAAAGTGCCTCATATTAAAGATTTGGCAGACCAATATGGCATGATGGTAGTTTGTCCCGATGGAGGATTTACTAGTTGGTATTTTGATAGTCCAATTGATAGTTCTTACCAATATGAAACTTTTGTAGCAGAAGAATTAACCCAATATATAGATAGTCATTATCCAAGTATTGCCAATAGAAAAGCAAGAGCAATTTCAGGATTAAGTATGGGGGGGCATGGAGCAATGTTTTTATCTTTTAGACACGCCAATATTTTTGGTGCCTGCGGTAGTACAAGTGGTGCCCTTCATGTTTCGGTAATTACTCAAGGTTATGGAGTAGAAAAAAGACTGGGGGATCCTGTTGTGAATAAACAATACTGGAATGATTGGAGCGTACTTAATACTATTGAACACTATCCCAAAGATTCTTTGGCAATTTTAATTGATTGTGGAACAGAAGATAGGGTATTAGCCATGAATAGGGCTGTACACGAGAAGTTAAACAAATTAAAAATCCCCCACGATTATATTGAAAGACCTGGGGAACATAATTTTATTTATTGGAATAAATCCATTGATTATCATTTTGTATTTTTTCATCAATTTTTTACAAAGGGGAATCAATAAAAAAGCAACCCAGAGGGTTGCTTTATGAGAATACAGACCGATTCAAGTAATTGCCCCTAATCACTGAACCTGCCGCCTGCATTAACCCAGTCAGTTATTTTTTTCTTGTCAGTAGCACTTAATTGGCCAGTTTGTGGCATAAAACTTGGCGATCCGTCCACAGCTGTTAAGTCTTTACCTCCAGTGCCATTTGTTCCAGTATGGCAAGAAGAACAATTAGCACTCAATAATGATTTCACTGCACTATATAATGGTCCTGGTTGGCCAGTTGTTAATGATGCACAATCATTAGAACCACCTGTGCCACCTGTGCCACCTGTGCCAGGATTGGTTGGATTGGTAGTTGTGGTATCTCCGCCTTTGCTACAGGAAGAAAATAAATTCATTGTAAACAAAAAGCAAATAGCTAATACCAGTAATATTTTTTTTCTTTTCATGTGATTGGGTTTATATCACATGTTACGAACCTATTTTCTTTTGGGTTGCTTAAATGTCAAAGAAAAATTTACGCCAAAACTGCTTAGTTCTATATTGCCAAAACCAACTCCACTCAGGGGGATTTTTGCATAAGGTTCTATTATCCCTGTTAGGCGTTTTCCAATTGGTTTTTCAATTCCCCCTGAAATATGTATTAAGGCAAATAAATGTTGATCAGTAGAAGGATAGCTAGCAGTTCTATTATATGTTTGGTTATTGACATAATACAAATAACTATAGTTTTCCTTTTTCATAAAATAAGAGGAAGTACCTAATGAGGCAAAATAATTTCCTTTGCCATTATATTTAAAATGGTAAGTGCCAATTAATGGAATATCCCACATATCACAAGTGCCAGTAACTGTTTCCATTTTGAAATAGCTAACCCATGTACCTTTTGGAGCATGAAAATCAACCCCATTCATTTTGTAATTTTTCTGAGTATATATGCCGCCTGTTTTAATAGAGAAATGCTGGTTAAATCTGTACCCAATTAGGCCACCAATATTATATCCTAAATCTTGTTTGTAATTAAATTTAACGGTACTGGCATCAATACCCGCAGTTAATCCTATAAAAAATCCTTTTTCATTGTTGTCTTTATTTTTGAGAACAATGGTTTTGGCATTTTCTTCGGACTTTAAAGCATTGGTTTTATTAGAGGCAGGTAAAGTCTCATTACTTGATACTGGTGCATTTACTTCAACTGAATGTTGGGTTAGTTCTTCTAATGGATGTTGCTTAGTAGAATCAGGTTCATTTAAGTTGTTTGTCTTAAGGGAGACTGGCTTATTTTCGTTTGCAAATACTTGGTCAATAGGGCCTTTGGCAATTCCCATCTGGGTTAATAAGCTACTACTAAATTCACTTGTTTTATTGGCATTGGTTCCTTTGGAATTAACTAGTCTGATTTTTTCATTTTTGTGAATTGCCGTGGTTGCTGTTTTACTTGGTTCAAGGGTTCTAGTATGTTCAATGGTTGTTGGAATTTGAACTGGAGCAGGTTGACTTAAGGTTTTATTTACAGTTATTGATTGGTCGGTTTTGTTGTACCACCATAATCCACCCATGACCAATAAAAGCAATGCAGGAATCAGCACCCAAAAAAACCTTTTCTTTGGTTTTGTAATGGGCATTTCCTTGTCCAGTAATAATTGCATCTTGTCCCAATTAGCCCTGCCAGGGGCATCAAATGCCTCGGCAGCCTTTTGGGCTACATGATCCAATTCATTATCTTCCTCAAAACTATGCATACTGTTTAAACGCTTTTTTCTCTAAAATGATTTTTCTCAAATTGTTTCTGGCTTTAGACAGGTTTGATTTAGAAGCCCCAATACTAATTTTTAAAGTTTCTGCAATTTCTTCATGACTAAACCCTTCTATGACAAATAAATTGAAAACTGTTCTATAAACAGGAGAGAGTCTTCTAATAGCTAGAATAATCTCTTGATAGGCAATTTTATCCAAACCAGTTTCTTGTTTTTCAATCATTGGTTCCGTTTCCTGAGTCACGTCATAACTCACCATTTTTAGTTGGGTCTTGCGCAAATGGTCAATGCAAGTATTTACCAAGATTCTTTTAAACCATGCTTTTAAAAGCGCTTCTTGGTCATTTTGTCTATTACTATCCTGTCTCTTA
>CAMFKK010000110.1 GCA_945957225.1 uncultured Sphingobacteriia bacterium
GGTTTGTATCCTGTTCAGTGCACCAATGTGACCATTGATAAATGCGTGGCTATTGGGGCTTCTGATGCGGGTATTTATGTGGGACAATCACAAGATATTATTGTCAAAAATTCTATAGCACACCATAATGTTGCAGGAATAGAAATTGAGAATAGTATTAGAGCAAAGGTTTATGACAATGAAGCCTTTGAAAATGCTGGTGGCTTATTGGTATTTGATTTGCCAGATTTGGTGCAGAAGCGAGGAGGTGATGTGAAAGTGTATCACAACTATATTCATGACAACAATTTTGAAAATTTTGCTAGCAAGGGAAATATTGTAGCCAATGTACCCACTGGTACTGGGTTATTAATTTTGGCTACCAAGGGTGTAGAAGTATATGACAACAAATTTATCAATAACCAGTCTGTTGGCGCAGGGATTGTGAGTTATTATACCATGCAAAAACCCTTTAAAGATAAATTGTATGACCCCGTTCCCTCCAATATTTCTATCCACAACAATTTGTTTGAGAGAAAACCCACAGCACCTATTAGTAAGGATCCTATTGGTATGATTGTAGGTAAAAAATATGGTGCCGATATGCCCAATATTTTATTTGATGGAATCAAGAGCAAAAAGGTCTTGGATGCAGATGGGAATTATTTGCCTGGCAATTGTATCAGCATTATCAATAATAAGGGACAGACTATTGTAACTATGGATGTAGAACATATGTTTAAAGACATGACAAGGGCAGACGATTTATTTAAATGTGGCAAATAATGCGGACTTATTCATTCATCATCGGGCTATTTGTTTTTGTGTTGGCGGGATCCTTTGTGATAGCTCCACCAAAACGTTATCCGGAAAAATTATCGGACTGGGGACTCTTTGATGGAAAACTATCTGATTTAAAACCTTCAAAAGGGATAGTGCCATATGCACTCAATACGCCCTTGTATACTGACTATGCAGAAAAGCTGAGATTTGTAAAATTACCGGTTGGTGCTTCAGTGGATTATAATGCTAATTCTGTCTTAGATTTTCCAGCTGGAACTTTGTTGATTAAGCATTTTTACTATTCGGCAGACTTTAGAAAACCGGGGCTTAATAAAAATATTGTGGAGACCCGTTTGTTGGTGCACGAACCAGAGGGATGGAAAGCCATCACGTATGTGTGGAAAGAGGATCAATCTGAAGCCATTTTGGAAATAGCGGGAGAAGATAGACAAGTTAGTTTTATTGATCAGTCTGGTGTTGCAAAGAAAGTACGATATGTGGTACCCAATCAAAATCAATGCAAGGGTTGTCATAACCGCAATGACCAGATCATGCCCATTGGGCCATCCGTCAGTCAGTTGAATGGTGATTATACATATGAAACAGGTAAGGAAAATCAAATGACTTATTGGAAGCAGCATGGTATGATTAAAGATCTGCCAGCTAGCAATCTGCCAAGAACAGCTGTATGGAATGATCCAAGTACCGGTTCCTTAAACGATCGCGCACGCGCCTATTTGGCCATTAACTGTGCGCACTGCCATAGAAGAGAGGGTCCAGCTCAAACATCGGGTTTGTTTTTAACTGAAACAGAAAATGATCCTACCGTATTGGGTATTGATAAGCCGCCTGTTGCAGCCGGAACTGGTTCAGGAGGTAGGTTGGTAGATATTAAAAAAGGGGATGCAGAAGGCTCTATTTTATGGTATAGAATGCAGACCAAGGAACCTGGAGAAAGAATGCCTGAATTGGGTAGAAATTTGGTGCACGATGAGGGGTTGGCCTTGATTAAGGAATGGATTAACAATATGAAATAAATAGTTCAATTTTATAGTGATTAAGTTAACGTATGAAAAAACAAATCTTACCCATCTTAGCCCTACTTTGTAGTACGGCTTTATTTGCACAAACCAATGGTTGGAAAAATTTATTTGATGGTAAAACCCTCAAGGGGTGGCACCAATTAAACGGAAAAGCCAAATACGAGATTGTCAATGGAACCATTGTTGGAACAACGGTTCCTGGAGAACCCAACTCTTTTTTGGCCACAGATGAAACCTATGGCGATTTTATTTTAGAAGTAGAATTAAAAGTGGGTGAAATGAATTCTGGGATACAAATCAGAAGTCTTTCACTACCCGAATACAATAATGGTAGGGTACATGGATATCAAGTTGAAATTGATCCCTCACCTCGGGCTTGGTCTGGTGGTATCTATGACGAGGCAAGAAGGGGTTGGATGTATCAGACAGAAATGAATCCATCAGCTAAGAAAGCCTTTAATAAAAATGGATGGAACAAATATCGCATTGAAGCCATTGGACCTTTGTTTCGTACCTGGGTAAATGATGTACCCGTTACTTGTATGTTGGATAACCTAACCCTTAAAGGATTTATTGCATTACAGGTACATGCTATAAAGCAGGGTGAAGGAGGACAGCAAATTCAATGGAAAAATATTCGCATTCAAACTGGGGCGGCCATGAAGCCAAGACCTATGGATGCTAGTACACCGGTAGCTAATTATCTGGTAAACCATTTATCAGATCAAGAAAAAGCACAGGGCTTTGAACTCTTGTTTAATGGTAAGGATTTAACTGGTTGGAGGTCTGCTGGTCAAGTAACAACGCCCTTAAAAGGTTGGGTAGTTGAAGAAGGAGCCCTTCATGTTCAAGATAGTGCTCATTCAGGAAGACCTGGTGATTTGGTAACTCAAAAACAATTCAAAGCTTTTGAGTTGGTGTTTGATTTTAAGCTAACTCCCGGAGCCAATTCTGGTGTAAAATATTTTGTAAAGGAAACTCCTGGAAGTAGGGCAGGTTTAGGTTTGGAATACCAAGTATTGGATGATGCTTTGCACCCCGATGCCAAAATGGGTGTAGAAGGGAATCGTACTTTGGCCAGTTTGTATGACCTAATTCCATCTATTAAAATGGAACCAAGGTTTCAGAAAAAAATAGGGGAATGGAATCAAGGTAAAATCATTGTCTATCCTAATAACCATATAGAACATTGGTTAAATGGGTTTAAAGTGGTGGAATACGAAAAGGGTGGTACAATTTATAAGGTTTTGTTAGCACATAGTAAATATGCTAAAAACAAGGAATTTGGTAATGTGAGTCAATCACCTATTCTTTTGCAAGAACATGGGGATAATGTATATTACAGAAGCATCAAAATCAGGGAAATTAAGTAGACCTGATTGGTAAATTTTTGGCAGTTTGGTAGAAGTCGGTGGGCGAAAGCCTGCTGACTTTCTTTTTCAATTTCAATTCCAAACATAGGGCTGCAAAGCCCTCAATCAATTCAATATGGTAAATATTAAAATCAGATGGATTCTTTTATTGCTAGTTTTTGCAAATTGTTCTATTGCACAAAATATACCCTTGCCGGAACACCCAAGACCTGATTTTGAAAGAGCCAATTGGCTCAATCTAAATGGTGCTTGGGATTTTGAATTTGATTCATTGAATACGGGGCTTTCAAAAGATTGGCAAAAGGGTAAAACCAATTTTTCACAGAAAATCAATGTGCCATTTCCATGGGGTTCTCCCTTGTCTGGTGTCAAGGATTTGGCAGATTATGCTTGGTACAAAAAGTCTATTCAAGTGCCAGCTTCTTGGACTGGTCAACGCATATATTTAACAGTTGGTGCTTCTGATTTTGAAACTAGTATTTGGTTAGATGGGGTTTTGGTTGGGAAACACAAAGGCGGATATACTCCTTTTTCATTTGAGTTAACAAAGCAGGTGAAATATGGCAGTCAACAACAATTGGTCATCCGCGTTGATGATAAGCGTAGAGATTTTGCATTATATGGCAAACAAGGTTATGGCAATGCTAGAGGAATTTGGCAAACTATTTATTTAGAAGCAAGGGGGCAGACTCATTTAACTACCATACATTTTACCCCAGATATTGATAAGCAAACTGTAAAAGCTTCATTGGAATTTTCTAATGAATTTGTAGCCGATACTGAAATAAAGATTAGCATTAAGACGGCAGGAGAAGCTATTGTAACAAGTGCAAAAGTGTTGAAAAATAAGGACAGGGCCGAAATGCAAATTGCCATACCCAATCCGAGGCTTTGGAATTTAGAAGATCCTTTTTTGTATGAAGCAGAAGTTAGCTTGGGCGATGACAAGGTCAAATCCTATTTTGGCATGCGCAAGATTTCTGTGATGAATTTGCCTAATTCCAATTTCCCCTATTTAGCTTTAAATAACCAACCTATTTATTTGCAGCTGACGCTTGACCAGTCGTATCATCCAGATGGATTCTATACTTTTCCTACGGATGCCTTTATGAAAAACGAAATTCTCTTGGCCAAAGAAATTGGACTAAATGGAATTAGAACCCACATTAAAGTTGATGTACCTAGAAAATTATATTGGGCAGATAAACTAGGATTATTGGTCATGTCTGATTTGCCCAATGCCTGGGGTGAGCCTGATGCAGCCATGCAGGCTGAATCAGAATACACACTGAGAGAAATGATTAAAAGAGATTATAATCATCCCGCTATTTTTTCATGGATCACATTTAATGAAACCTGGGGTTTGCAAACCAAGGTTACTGAAAATGGAAAAACTAGGTCACAATATTTGCCCCAAACCCAAAACTGGGTTGCATCTATGTACTATTTGGCAAAGTCATTAGACCCAACTAGGTTGGTAGAAGATAATTCCGTTTGTTGTGGAAGAGGACATACGGAAACAGATATTAATTCTTGGCATGAATACCTGCCAGGTTGGGCATGGGAAGACCATTTAGCCAATCTCACCTCCAAAACTTTTGAAGGTAGTACGGATCATTTTGAAAAAGGATTCAAACAAGGTCTACAACCCAATATCAATTCTGAATGTGGCAATGTTTGGGGTTATGATGGAAGTACGGGTGATGTGGATTGGAGTTGGGATTATCATCGTATGATCAACACTTTCAGAAAATATCCCAAAGTGGCGGGTTGGCTTTATACAGAGCACCATGACGTGATCAATGAATGGAATGGTTACTGGCGTTTTGATAGAACCAAAAAATTTACTGGATTGAGTCAAATGATGGATGGTATATCTGATAAAGATTTTCATTCAGCATTTTATATTTCCACTGGAAATGAGATTTCTAAAAACTTACAAGCTGGTACTGTATTGGAATTACCACTCTATGTTTCTGTCATGTCAGGTAAAGCTATTAAGGATAATCAATTGGTATTGGAATATGATTTAGACTTTATGGATAAAACAGGGGAAACAAAAAAAATAGTTCATGAAAAAACCAGTTTCCCTTATCAACCATGGATGCAACAACAATTAGCTTCACTCAGTATTAAAATGCCTAATTATGATGGTTTGGGAATGGTACAACTTAGGTTAAAAGACAAGGATGGGAAACTCTTGCATAGCAATTTTATGCATGTAGTGGTTAAAGGTGGTCAAGCTCAAAATAATACCATCATCTTTGAACAAGAAGCAAGCAAATATTCCCAAGCAGAATTTTCCAACAAGGTTTGGAAGGTCTTAGATGGATTAAAAGTTAATGGAGCCGGCAAAGGCTTTATTGAATACCAAATTCCCGTGCCTGCTAATTTAGACCTCAAAGGCATTAAGACTTCTTATATTTTGGTAGAAGCATCTGCCAAAAAATTATTTGACAAAGACAGGGGAGAGCAATTTGAAAAAGATCAGGATTATATGTTGGGGGCCAAAGTATCGCCACATAAAAACCCTAATGCTTATCCTATGACGGATGAAACGCTGTTTCCCTCTGTGATTAAAGTATCCGTAAATGGGAAGAACTTAAAAACAGAGACGCTTCCTGATGATCCGGCTGATCACCGTGGGGTGCTTTCTTGGAACAGTCAATTAAAAGATAAAAAATTAAGGGAAGCTGGGTCTTATGGCTTTTTGATCAAAGTTCCTATTAGTAATGCTGTTTTAAAACAATCGGCAGCTCAAGGATTTCTTTCTTTAAAACTAAGCACTGAAGCAGAAGGTGGCATTGCCATATATGGTGCTGATTTTGGTAGGTATCCCATTAATCCAAGTATTGTGATTAAGCGTTAATTAAAACTCATTCATGAAAAGGATTCATCTTTTAGTTTTGGGATTGTTTTGTGTAACTGGTTTGTTGGCACAAACTAAGACAGGCCCAACTGGATTAAGAACAGAATTATTGTTAAATACCCATCAGGTTAGTCAATCAGGTTTTCCAGTTGATATTCAATTAAACAATGCCATTAAAAATAGTGAATACCAATATGCTAAAATTCTCCAACCCAATCCAAGTTTTGATTGGGTTAGTACTGCTACAATAAATGGGTTAAGGGCTTATCGAGTATTAGTGGCTTCTTCATTGGAACTTCTTAAAGAAAACAAAGCAGATTATTGGGACAGTAAAAAAATCAGTAGTAATCTGCACCCCTTGGTCTATGCGGGAAAACCCTTGCATACTGGTAAAACCTATTATTGGAAAGTGCAAGAATGGGATGGGGCAGGAAAACCCACAGCCTTTTCTGCAATTACTTCTTTTTATTTGGATTCCACAAAAAACGATTTTTCCTATAGTCCTTTGGCAGCAAGTTATGAATTACCTGTGCAGCAGTTTAGAGAAAAAAATGGTACTTATTTCTTAGACTTTGGGAAAGATGGGTTTGGTCAAATCATTTTGAAATTAAATGCGGATCAAACGGATAGTATTTTTATTGAAGCCGCCGAAGCTATGGACGAAGGCAATGGCTTTTTAAAAAATAACGGCAATATTCGTTATATCAAGTTGGGTTTGTTAGTAAAAAAGGGGGTACATGAATATCAGGTTCAATGGCCAGTCAATGAAAAAAGAAATAGTCGAAATCCCATTCAAATGCCCTCCTATATAGGAGAGGTATTTCCATTTAGGTATGTGGCCATCAGAGGCTATAAAGGCAATCTGGATCAGGGTATGATTAAAAGAAAATTAATCTATTATCCTTTTAACGAACAAGCATCCTATTTTCATTCCAGTGATACTGTGTTAAATAAGGTTTGGGATCTTTGTAAATACAGTATTAAAGCAACAAGTTTTTCTGGTTTCTATGTAGATGGTGATAGAGAACGTGTTCCTTATGAAGCAGATGCATTGATCAATCAATTATCATATTATGCAGTTGATGCAGAATATAGTATTGCCAGAAGAAGCATGGCTTATTTGATTGATCATCCCACATGGCCAACAGAATGGAGTTTGCAAAATGTATTGATGGCTTGGAATGATTATTTGTATACGGGGAATCTTGGCTATCTCAATAAATATTATCCTGAACTGCAATTGAAAATGCTCATGCCATTGGAAGAACCTAATGGGTTAATCAGCACCCTTACTGGAAAGCAAACCAAGGATTTTTTGGCAACCATTCATATCACCAAAGCTTTTGATGGCAAGCAAGATTTAAAAGACATTGTTGACTGGCCTAGGGG
>CAMFKK010000111.1 GCA_945957225.1 uncultured Sphingobacteriia bacterium
GATAGGCTCCGGTCTCGTGGGCTCGGAGATGTGTATAAGAGACAGCAATTGGGCTATCGCGATTTTGTAACCGTGGTATTGATTTGTAAAGACGAAGACGCATTCTCTGATAACTGGATTTATATTCATGATCCCAGTGTGCAAGTGGGTAGGATTCAGAATTTTAAATCATGGAGTCCTTATATGGTGCCAGATCCAGGCATGGCTTGTTATGGACTAGAGTATTTCTGCTTTGAAGGCGATGGACTTTGGACCAGTACAGATGAGACCTTGATTAATCTTGGTAAAAAAGAAATTGAGCAAATTGGTCTTACCACTGGAGCCGCTGTAGTAGACGGTTATGTGGTGCGTCAACCAAAAGCTTATCCAGTATATGACCAAGACTATAAACAGAATGTAGAAGACGTAAGAGAAGCCCTAAAAGCATATCCTGGTCTGTACTTGGTGGGAAGAAACGGGATGCACAAATACAATAACCAAGACCATAGTATGATGACGGCCATGTTGGCTGCCAAGAATATTATTGCAGGTCAGGAATTATATGATCTCTGGGACGTGAATGAAGACGCTGAATACCATGAAGGTGGTCTTAGGGGTGCTGAAGAAGGGGAAAAAATCGCAGAGCGATTAGTTCCCCAAAAACTGCAACACTAACGTCCAATACCTGGTACCACGGGCAAACTCTCATTGCCATTTTCATTGACTGCTTGAACAGCAAAAAAGTAATTGTCTTTTGAGAAGGGCAGTAGGTATTCTTTGTCTGTTGTAAAGTATTTTTTCTGCCAGAAAGCACTGGTGGTTTCTCTTTGCAAAATATAATAGCCTTTTACATTTCCAGTTAAAGGAGCAGACCAACTGAGGTAAGAATAGTTGGATAATTTTCTTACCTCAATTTTTACGTTTTCTGGCATGGCAGGTGCTTTGGCTAGATTGGCCAAGTTAGACAGGTTCATGGCAGTATTCTTGCGTAGGTATTCAAAGTCCATAAACTCAGGAAGGTCACCATACTGAATGCCATTCTTTTTTTCAACGTCTTTGTGTTGGTGATTGTAGTTCTCATTCATTTCAGAAATACGCACAGCAGCATACCCATTTTCTACATAAGGTGTATGGTCTCCGCCACGTAAGAATCGGTCATTTCTGTAAATCATGACTACTTCTAAATTCTCTACATATCGCTCTCCAATTTCCTTTACATATCGCGCAAGCTGGCGTGATTTTCCATCATTTTCTAAACCCAATTGTCTAATCTGTTTGGCTTGTTTTTCTAATTCATAAGCAGGCAAACCTTCAGAGAATACACGGATTCTAGTATTGTCTATGATATTGGTTTCATTGCTATTATTACTACCCATGATATCATTATTCAAAACCGCTTCAATTCTAACACTGTCTTTTTTGAATTTGTTGGCCATAAAATAAGCGCCAAGTAATCCTTGTTCCTCACCACTAACGGTGACAAAAATAATTGTAGCCGGAAAGTTTTGTTTGCTCATGATACGCGCACATTCTAATACGGCAGCTGAACCACTACCATCATCATTGGCACCAGGGGCATCGCCTTTTCTATCTGTGGGGCTTCCACGCATATTGTCTAAATGCCCACTGATCAGAAAAATGCGTTTGTCATTTGGGTCTGTTCCTTTTAGGGTAGCTACTACATTACCCAAGAGGGTAGCGGTATCTATTCTTCTTTTATCTGCCTGTAAAGTAGTGGTGTCAATAAAAGCGGTGAGTCTACCACCGGATGATTTGGCAAAGCTGTTAAATTTTGCCAAGACCCAATTGCGCGCTGCTCCAATACCTCTTTTGGGATCATTGGCGGCACTCATGGTATTCCTAGTGCCAAATGAAACCATTTGCCTGATATATGATTCCAAAGAATCTGCAGATACTTCCTTGACCATGGATGCAATAGATGCATCACGGTTAATAGTTGTTTGTGCTGTTACTTGTAAAACTGAAATGGCCAAGAGGCAGCAAATAATTTGTTTTTTCATGTGGGGGGTTATTGTGTTCAAAAATGATCAATAGCGGTTAATAATGGTATTTGTCTTTCCAGCGGTCTTTTAAAAATTTTCTTAATTCATTCTCTCTGGCATTATTACCTGGCTCATAAAATTTGGTGCCAATTAGTGGTGCAGGTAAATATTCCTGTTCAATAAAATTACCCTGACCCATATGGGAGTATTGGTAATTTTTTCCATAGTCCATGTCTTTCATCATCTTGGTGGGAGCATTGCGAATATGCAAGGGTACGGGTTGGTCTCCATATTGTTGCACAGCTTTCTGGGCCTCCTTAATAGCTACTACTGCCGCATTACTCTTGGGCGATGATGCCAAATAAGTAACGCATTGTGCCAGAATAATTCTACTTTCTGGATAGCCAATTTTAGCAACGGCGTCAAAACAACTATTAGCCATCAAAAGCGCATTGGGATTGGCATTGCCAATATCTTCACTAGCAAAAATGAGCATTCTTCTGGCGATGAATTTTACGTCTTCGCCACCTTCAATCATCCTTGCCAACCAATACACGGCCCCATTAGGGTCACTGCCGCGCATGCTCTTAATAAAAGCGGAAATAATATCATAGTGTTGCTCTCCCTGCTTGTCATACAACGCAATTTTGTTTTGCGCTACTTGCATGACCAAGGCATCTGTAATAGGAATTTTTCCTTCCTGCTTTTTTACAGCGTCTGGTATGGAATTGGCTACTAATTCAAATAGGTTTAATAATTTTCTAGCATCTCCCCCAGAAATCCGAATCATGGCTTCTGTTTCTTTTAGCTCTAATTGCAGGGATTGCATAAAGGCATCTTTTTCCAAAGCTTGGTGCAATAATCTTACCATGCCTGCTTGGTCCAATGCTTTGAGCACATATACCTGACACCTGCTTAGCAAGGCGCTATTTACTTCAAAACTAGGGTTCTCTGTAGTTGCACCAATCAAGGTGATAATGCCTTTTTCAACGGCTCCCAAAAGGGCATCTTGTTGGCCTTTGTTAAATCTATGAATCTCATCAATAAATAGAATAGAGCCTATTTGTTCTTTGGCAGTTTCAATGACTTCTCTTACGTCTTTAACCCCACTACTAATAGCGCTTAATTGAAAATAGGGCACTTGTAAACTATGGGCAATTATATTGGCAATAGTGGTCTTTCCTACGCCTGGTGGTCCCCATAAAATCATAGAGGGGATTCTACCATTTTCAATGGCATTACGCAAAATACTACCCTTTCCTGTCAGGTGTTCCTGACCAATCAAGTCATCCAGGGTTGCTGGCCTAATCCGCTCTGCTAATGGAATACTGTTGTTCACATGAGCAAAGTACTAAAATGTAAGGGCTTTTGAAAAGGAAATTGTCAAATGGCGATTAAGCTTCTTTTGGTAAAAACAGGTGGGCGTATTCTTTGAGCAATTTGAAACAAATGCTAATATGTACCAATAGGGCCAATGACAAAAAGAAAAAGAAATAAGCCATCCCCTTCAACATTTTTAGAAATAAACCACTGTTCATTTGGCTAGACATATTGGGTTGGGCCGCCATTGCTTTATCTGCAAATTCTTGTAGGTTGGCTGAACCCATATAAAAAATACTAACTGAAACAAGCATGAACTGAAATCCTAGAAATAAGGTCACATAAGCGTTTACTTTAATCCAATCTTTTATGGATGCGCCTAATGGTAGTTTTTTATTTACGCCCATGAGTAGAAAATAAAAAGAAACTATCACGTAGATAATCATCCCGGTAATTAGAAAAACGGGAAACAAAAGGCTTGGATTTCCTAGCGCCATCACAATGGCTATCAAATCCATAATGATGAAAAAGAAAGCAATAGGTAAGAGTATAAAACTCAATATTCTAAATAATGTAGTTGCGTTCATGGCAGGCGGCTATTGTTGTTGTTGGCCAGCAAAGTTATCAATAATTAGTTCTGCCTCCTCCGATGCGGATTGTTTTTGCATTTTAACCGCATTGATTTCTTCAAATACATGTCCGTCTTCGTATCCAACAGACACATAAACAGAGAGTGATTGCCTGGCAGGCCCTTTAAAAGTACCCTTGGCTGGTGTACAATCACTAAAATCCCTTCCAACGGCTAATTTTACGTGGTTATTGGTTGCCCAAACATTGTTGGTGGGGTCAATGCCAATCCAACCATGATTGGGTATAAATGCTTCAACCCAAGCATGGGTAGCACCTTCACCCCGCATCCCATTTTTATTGGGGCAGATATAACCACTCACATATCTAGAGGGGATTCCAATCATCCTAAGCAATTCCAGCATCACGTGGGCAAAATCCTGACAAACCCCCGCTTTTTGAGCTACTATTTCATCTACGGTAGTTTCAATAGTGGTAATACCCTTGATATAGGTAAAATCAGTAAAAATAAATGCACAACAATCTTTGACAATTTGGTCAATGGTTTTCTCTGGGCTGTAAAAACTAGCTATATAAGACTGCATCAAGGCTTCAGAACTACTAGGAGAGGTTCTTACCAACTCTAAAAGGTGAAGGTCATTACCAATAGCTAGTTCCAAGTCCTTTACATAACTGGGTAAAGCAATGCTTGGTTCAGGAGCAATAGCCGTTCTAACGGTTAACTTGCTCTCAATCACCATTTCTTTATGGGGTTGTAAAAGGTTGAAACAACCTGTTTTGTTACCCCAATAATCCGTAAAAGTCAACACTTCAGGTTGACCCGTGATAATCAGTTCTTGCTGCAATACTTCTTGCTCAGGTACTACAAATGGGAAAATCTTGATTTCATTCACACTTTCCTTAACCGGTCTATCATAATCGTATCTGGTAATGTGATGTATCGTGAAAACGGACATGCGCTAGGCTGTTTAAGAATAAGAGAAATAGGTTCTGCCTAAGTCACGGCTGAATTCGTTTAATTCCTTCCGAACATAAGTCAGATAGCTTTCTAACCCTTCTCTTTCTACCAATTCCAAATCAGCAAATTTTACAGAACTGTATAATCTGCCAAAGGAACGGCTCAATTGAATGCTGCCTTCCACAGGGTTAGAAGCTGCAATATCGGATAAATATTTGTTAGCCCTGTCCAAAGCATAATAAACTGACCTTGGGAAGTTTTTGTCAAACAGTAATTGTTGCGCCACATTATAATTGTGGTGCTGATTACTGTAGTTTTTTAGGTGCAGCTCATAGCCAGATAATGCAAGCAATAGACTTCTCCAAAATAGAATATCCTGTTCATTTTTAAAATCAAACCCCGTTTTCTTAAAATAAAAATGGGTAAACTCTGCTGTTAACAAACACCTTTCGGTTTGTTTCCCCAGGTTCATATAATTCCATCCTTGCCCCCTTGGCATGGTACTATCAGTAATGCCACAGAATTGATCACTGCTATTGATAAAAGCATCTATGATTAAAATAGCGTCTGGCCCAGCAATTTTTTCAGCGATGCCTGGTTGGTTAACCTGATGATAGATTAGGTTCATCTGTTCCCAAACCTCCTTGGTAATTTGATCCTGTACCCCTCTGGCATTTTCTCTTGCCCTAGTGATGATTACTTTTAAAGAATTGGTATTCTTGGTATCTAGTAACAGGTATTTTAGGGCAGCTGCATTGTTCTGTTTTAAACCGGCTATTTCATCTTGATTCAAAGAAGTGAAAATCTTTAAAGCAGGTTCCCAGGTCATACCACTGGCCTGAACTTTATCAAACGATAAGATATAACTGGTTTTCATCAAACGGAGCATGCCATCTGCACGTTCCATATAACGGTGCATCCAATATAGAGAGTCGGCTATTCTACTTAACATAGTCTTAGTTTCAAGTGCTACAATGCTGTTTCATTATTGATTGGGCATATCTACTACCCATGTGTCTTTGCTACCACCACCTTGTGATGAGTTTACCACCAAGGAGCCTTCTCTTAAAGCCACCCTTGTTAAACCACCCGCTACCACTTCTATACCGTTAGGGCCACAAAGTGAATAGGGTCTAAGATCCACATGTCTGGGTTGCAATTTGCCATCAATCAAACAAGGAACAGTGGATAATTGAATAATGGGTTGGGCAATAAATCCACGAGGATTGGCCATGATATTTTTCTTTGCTTTTTCCAATGCTTCAGGGCTGGCACTATTGCCCATAACCATTCCATATCCACCAGATTGATTGGTTTCCTTAATCACCATCTTATGCATGTTTTTGAAAACATGTTCCCGCTCCTGATCATTATTCATATGATAGGTAGGAATATTGGGTAGGATAATTTCCTCGTTCAAATAATATTTGATCATGTCAGGAACATAGGCATAAACCGCTTTGTCATCGGCCACGCCATTACCCAAAGCATTTACTATTGCCACATTTCCTTTTCTATATGCACTAATTAAACCGGGCACGCCAAGTGCAGAATCTGGTCTAAACACCAAGGGGTCTAAGAATTCATCATCAATCCTTCTATAAATGACATCAACCTGTCTTAAACCGGCTGTGGTTTTCATAAATACTTTTTGATTGTCAACCAATAAATCCCTTCCTTCCACTAATTGAATCCCCATTTGTCTAGCCAAAAAGGTATGCTCAAAATAGGCTGAATTATATATGCCAGGGGTTAGTAATACAACTGTTGGATTGGCATTTTGCCTAGGTGCTAATTGAATAAGGTTATCATGTAAAATCAAGGGATAATTATTGATCATCCGAACATTATTGTCCGCCAATAGATTCGGGAAAATCCGTTTGGTAACTTCTCTGTTTTCCAACATATAAGAGACACCAGAAGGGGTTCTTAAATTGTCTTCTAGAATGTAAAATGTACCATCATCACCACGGATCAAGTCTATCCCTGCAATATGTACATAAATATCAAATGGAACTTTAATGCCATATACTTCTCTGGTAAAATGTGGACAAGATGCAATTAAATCGGCAGGGATAATGCCATATTTTACAATTTCTTGCTCATTGTAAATATCTTTTAGAAATAGGTTTAGGGCTTTGATCCGTTGTTGTATTCCTTTTTCTATATGGTTCCATTCAGATCCGGTGATGATTCTTGGTATAATGTCAAATGGGAAAATCCGTTCAATGCCTTCATTTTCACTATAAACCGTAAAAGTGATTCCTTGGCTCATAAATAGTTCCGCAGCCAATTTGTGTTTTTGCTCAAGCTCGGCCAAACTCAGGCGGCTACCGGTTTCATAAATAGAATAATACTGTTGTCTTATTCCATCATTGCCCTTCATTTCATCCCAAATATGGGACATGATGGGGTAATTGTTAAAGAGGGTCTCACCCGTCATAAGCATTGTTTTGTATGGTCAGTTACAAAAAAAAGGTTGCATGCCAGCCGGTTATGGCTTGACAAACAACCTTATCTAAATTAAGCATAAAATTGATTGGGCAAGGATGAAATTAAGAACTGGCAAA
>CAMFKK010000112.1 GCA_945957225.1 uncultured Sphingobacteriia bacterium
AAATAAATAAACGGGTAGTTGCCCCTTTACTTTGAATAAGTCACTTGGACCACCTATTTCAATGCCATGTTGCTTTCTAAATTGCAAAGCATGCTCAATCAGCTTTCTTTTGTTTTTCCTTTTGATATAGGAAAGCCCTGTGATGATATAGTCCTGGATGGCCATGTTAAATTGAT
Organism: uncultured Sphingobacteriia bacterium; assembly: GCA_945957225.1. GTDB lineage: Bacteria > Bacteroidota > Bacteroidia > Chitinophagales > Chitinophagaceae > Sediminibacterium. The sequence goes on from CAMFKK010000112.1 coordinate 177, forward strand.
TGAATTGGCGGCAATTTAATCATAAAATGGGTGGTCTAGTCATTTGCTTGTTATTTACCCCTAATTTACCTTTCTGCCTTGGGATTGTTATCTTCGCTAGGTACAAAAACTATACATGGACAAATTGATGGGAGTTGTTATCCTGTATCATCCTGATACCCATGCGTTGTTAGCGCATCTTCTTAGTTATTTGTCTGTTGTAGACCAACTGCTCCTGTTAGACAATAGCGAAACCCCCAATTTGGCTTTGGAAGAGGTATTGTCCAAAGAATACCCCACAATTCAATATCGTTTTTTTGGAGAAAATAAAGGGATTGCAGCGCGATTAAACCTAGCCATTGAATCAGCCCGGTCCATGGGGTACCGATTTTTATTAACCATGGATCAGGATACGGGATTCCAACCCGGTCAAATGAAACAGTATTGGCAAAAAGTGCAGGAAAACAAGGTAGAAAAAGTAGTTCAATTTGGTGCCAATTGCCAACCTGATTTCACACCTGTACAGCCTGTTCCACAAGAGACAAATAATCTAATCACATCCGGTACAATACTAGACCTTAGTTATATTGAACAAATTGGTCTTTTTGATGAACAGCTCTTTATTGATTTTGTGGACACAGAGTTTTCATTTAGGGTGGTAGAAAAGGGTTATAAGAATCTCTTGTTTGCTGATATTGTATTGCAGCATAGAATTGGTTATTTGAAGCAAGGCAGGTCTTTAAAAACTTTAAAAACAAGTGCTAGAATCTTGCATGCTCCCATCAGGGTCTATTATATTTTGCGCAACGGATTACATTTGTTATTTAGAAGCCCTTATGTAAAAGGAGCACAAAGAAACTTACTCCTTTCAAATATGAAGATTTTAAAAAACGATCTAATCTATCACCATCAATTAGCCGCAGTATATAGCAATGCATTGCGTGCTATCTATGATTTTGTCTTTTATAAAATGGGAAAAAAACAACCATGAAATTAACCAGAACCGTTTTAAAAGGAATCCTGTTTCTATATTGTTTCTTGAAGTTTAAATCATTCAAGATGGCTTATTGTTTGGCATATCAGAATGCGGGTCTTAAACAAATTGAGGGATTGAAAAGAGAAGATGACTGGGTTGTTTTTCAACAAACAAATAATAAAATTCAAATTGCCCAAATGCCACAATTTGAATTTTCTCTCAACCATCTAATTGAACTTTTACAAAATAGCAAAGTAAAAGTGTTGCATGCAAAAAAGGATTCCTTTATTGCTCAAATAGCGGGATTGAAATTTAATGTTGCATCTCTTTCCAATATGGCTGTTTTGTATGAAGTATTCAAAGAAGAAATTTATGGGGTGCATTTGCTAAAGCAGGATTTGTTGGTATTGGATATTGGAATGAATGTTGGAGTAGCTTCCCATTTTTTTGCAGATAACCCTGCGGTCAAAGCCGTGCATGGTTTTGAACCTTTTCCGCAAACCTTTCAAGAAGCAACTGCCAATTTAGCGCTCAACCCCCAATTACATGATAAATTGTTTATGCATCCCTATGGGGTAAGTGATGTATCTGAAACCAGAGAGATTACCCTATTTGATAGTGGCTTATTGTCTGCTTCCACCATGGCTTCTGATAATAGTGTGTATGGCAAACAGCTGGGGAAAACCGTTGAGGTATACCTGCGTTCCATGGTCTCTATTTTTGAGGAACTACTGCCACAATATCCCAATAGCTCGGTGCTTTTAAAAATAGATTGTGAGGGGGAAGAGTATGCCATTTTTGATTCCTTGAAAGGAACAGATTATTTAAGTAGGGTAGACGGAATCTTGGTGGAGTGGCATGAAAAAGGCTATCAGGGAATTGCCAGCCAATTAAAGGAAGCTGGGTTTCAGTTTCTTCATTTACCACATGCTACTGCCAATTGCGGTATGATTTATGGTTTTAGGAATTAATTATTCTAATAACCCTTTTAAAGTGTCAATCCGGAATTGAATAATGGGCCAAAACTTTTTTGGGTGCCCTTGTAAAAAGTATTTGCATCCCAATAAGATGGCTGCCCCTAGTTTGAAAAGGTATTCTGCAATTTTTTTGTAATAAGCCAGATTGCCAATTTCTTTCATCCTTACTTTTTCACCCCTGCCCATACCTGAAGCTACGCGATATAAATAGGCGGGGGTTAATTTGGATACTTCTACTACATGGTCAACAGCAATTGCTGGATCATAATAGACAACTCGGCCAAGTGCTTTTAATCGCATGAAAAAGTCCTTTCCTTCGCCTCCAATTCTCAAACTGCCAACAACACCAGGAAGGGCAGTGTTAAAACCAGCAATGGCATCAAAATCCTTTTTTCGAATAATCATATTGGATTCAAGGGGGTACCTATTGGGGCTAAAAACCACTACATCTGGACTATAGTCAAAATTGCCCACCATGCTAGAAACATAATAACTCATCCAGGCAGGTTCTGATGGAATATATTTTGGAATGATTTTACCACCCAATCCTCCAGCGTCAGGGTGCAATGCAAAAAACTGAACAATCCTTTCCAAATAGTCTTTTCCAGCAACAGCGTCATCATCCATAAAACAGAGTAGTTCTCCTTTTGCCAATGCCGCTCCAGTATTACGCGCAAAAGAAGCACCTTGTTTGGATTCATTCAAGAAATGAAAATGATAATCTGTGTGAGCCGCCAAAAAATCCAAACAAACTTGGGCTGTATGATCTGTAGAATTATTATTGACTATAATAACCTCAAATGCTGTTTTGTCAAGGGTTTGATTTGCCAAGCTTTCCATGGCGTCATAGATATAGGCAGCCCTATTATAGGTGCAAATCACTACAGATATTGATAGGGACCCTTGACTCATGGTTGCAAAGATAAAATGGCTTTGTCAACAATATGATTCCAATTAAAATCCTGATAAAATTCATTTGGGGTTTGGTTTTTGGAAGGGAGTTCCAATTGCATCATGGTATTGGTAAATCCATCCCAATCATAGTCTTGAATCAATTGTAATTTTTGACCACAATAACTTGCTTCAATTCCTTTTGCACCTGATATAACGGAAATGATATCTTGGTTATTTGCCAATGCTTCTACCAATTTTGTTTTGACACCACTTCCTAGTGTCACTGGATTGATAAAACAATCTGTTCCTTTATAATACAACGTTATATCTGGCACAAATCCGGCCAATATAATTTGCGGGTGTTTTTCTAATTCCTTTCTCCATTGCTCTGTAATCCTATTGCCACAAATAAAAATTCTGTATCCTTTTTGTAGTTTGTCTAATCTTGGTAATAACTCAGAAACGATTATACGAAGAGCGTCTGTATTTGGAATATAGTCCAATGTTCCATTGAATAAAAAAAGCCTTGTTTGGGGATGCAACTGGTATTGTTCTAACAAAAGATTTCTAAATTGTTTTTTTTCAATAGAACTTGGAGCTGAACTAAGATCAACGCCATAATTTAAAATGCAACATTGCTGTTTTGGAATCTTCCATTGAATTTGCATCCATTCGGCATCATTGGGAGAAGTAAACCATATTTGATTGGCCGATTTACAAATCCAACGCTCATAGAAATAGTAAATTGACCACCATTTTCTGTGCATATATCTAAAGCTATAGGCTTCAATATTATGTACCCTTAAAATCAGTTCTGCTTTAGTAAATAAACGCAATAGCCAACCCAGCCAGCCAAAATAGCTATGCTCAATGATAATGTGTTTAATTTGATGGGTATCAATGGTTTGCTTTAAACGCCAAAAATAACCGAGGTTGTTAATCCCTTTCCAATGATTGTACAAATAATTGGAACAATCAATTCCTTCTACAAAAGTCAAATCATTGTCACTAGAAACAACTAATTTCAAATTGGTCAAAGGCTGTAATACTTGATAAAATGCCGCGATGCATTTTTGTCCGCCCATTAGCGCTGGGAAAACCCGGTAGGATACCAGTGCCAGAATGGAAGGCTTTTGTTGCATTATTCTGGTTTGGTTTTGGGTTTTCTAAATCCAGCTCCAATAGCCGCTAAAACCAATATCCAAATAATAGCCGTAGAACCAATGGCCGCTTTATTGCTATTATAGTAACTGTCTGGTTTGAATTCAAAAGTTATTTTATGTGCCCCTGCAGGAATGGATAATCCACGCAATACATAATTGGTCTGTACTATTGGCGTTTCTTTCCCATCTACGTATGCTTTCCATCCCTTGTTATAATAGATCTCACTAAATACTGCAAACTGGTTGCTTGCTGCATTTGAAGCATATTCAATAGCGTCATTATTGTTTTTAATCAAACGAATACTTGCAGTACTATCTGATACAGGTTCAAAAGCAATATCTTTTTTAGAACCGCTTTCAACAATGGCGGTATCTTTTGGATTAAAATGATCCATGGCACGCATCACACCAATGGGTTGGTCTGCATATTGAATATGCTTAACAAACCATACATTGCCCAAGGCATCTGGATTTATTTGTAAGGCCGGTTGACCATCTTGTGGATTTTGAACAATGGCATATTTCATATTCAGCATATCCAATACCTGTTTGTTCAATGGCTGTTTTTTGAGCTGGAAATTGAGTAGGTCTTCTACTATGCTCAATTTTACAGGACTGTACCCGCCAATATCCCTGTGGTGATAGGCAGTTGTTGCGTCATTGAAAGAACTAACCGTGGTATTAAACACCCTAGGACGGCTACTGTCTTTCATGATTTCCAAATCAACAGGACTGGGTTTAAAATTTGCTTCGTTATACGTTTCCTCGTCTTGAAAATTGTTCTCATTGAGGTATCTTCTTCCAACCGCCAGCAAATCAATAGAACTGATTAACACCAGTCCTGCTAACACATAGTTGAGTTTGATTTTTTCTGTGAGATAGAGATACAAGATAACCATCGCGCCAGCAACCAATACCAAGCTGCGAATCATGTCATTGGAGAACAAGGATTTCCTGTCTGCAATCAAGAGGTTATAAAAAGTAGTAACGTCTTCTTGATTTCCCCTGAAGATTTGTCCCAGCATGCCTTTGATGCCATCGTCATTGGCGCCTACATAGCTAAAGCTCAAATAGAGCAAACCCGCTAATGCAAAGATGCCGCCAGTGATATAGGCAGCTAATTTAAGTTTAGCAATAGCTGCTTTTTTGTCTTTTTCTACAAATAATAACTGTTGTAAAGCCATAACGCCCATTAAAGGGAACAGCAATTGTGGAAGAATCAGGATAATGCTTGGTGCTCTAAATTTATTGTAGAGTGGTAAGTGGTTAAATACAAATTCATTAAAGCTGGCAAAATTGCTTCCCCAACTAAAGACTACTGCTATGGCACAGACAGTCAAGATCCACCAGCGATGCCAGGTTTTCAAATAAACTAGACCAAAGATGAATAAGAAACATATCACCGCCCCTAAATAAACAGGACCCGATGTCATGGGCTGAGGTCCCCAATAAGTGCCCATATAATTGGCTAATTGACCTGCCTGATCTTCAGGAAATCCGCGCTCAATGGCCGCTTTCCCAATATGAGAATTGGCCGTTAATTCTCCGTTAGAACTACCCCCATAAATGCCAGGCACCAAAAATGTTAGGGTTTCTGCTGGTCCATAGCTACCATAGAAAAATGCGTATTGGGTGCTTAAGCCTGTTGTTTTTTGGGTAGGATTGGTTTTAATAGCTGTTGTATCTAAACTACTACCTCCACGCATAGTGGCTTTGGAATATTCGCTTGTGGTAGCTAGGGTTACTAAATTGGAACCTGCACCAAGTATTCCCCCTACCAATGCTAAAGAAAGCGCAATACCCAGATGTTTGTAGTCATTTGATTTTACCCACTGAATGATAAAGCCAATTGTCATTACCAAAGCGAGTATTAAGAAATAGTAAGTGACTTGTAGGTGGTTCATCCCTACTAAGAGTGCACTAAATATGGCTGTTAAAGCCAGTCCCCATGCATATTTTTTCTGATAGATTAGCCATATTGCAGCTAATACTGCAGGTAGATAACCCATGGCTTGCATCTTGGTATCATGACCAACGGCTACAATAATAGGACTATAGGTGGCATAGGCATAAGCAATACCTCCCATGATGCCTAACCAATAATTACTACCAATAACCTGTGATAAAAAATAGAACCCAATACAAAGCAAAAAGAAATAGCCTATGGGTTTGGGCAGCCAAAGCATGAAGACCTTGTGCAGATAAATGACAGAAACGGGATTGTTGGCTTCCATGGCAATCTGGTAGGCAGGCATGCCTCCAAATAAATTATTATTCCAAAGTGGATAATGCCCTGTTTTTTCTTTGTACTGCATCAAATCCTGGGCCATGCCCTTCCACTGACTTACATCGTGTTGGCTCAATACCTTTCCTTCCATAGCAGGTTTACAATAAACAACCGCTACTAAAACAAAGACGGCAATGGCAATAACATGGGGTAGTAGAGATTTCCACTCAAAGTGCTTCATAGTTCTGTTTTATGAGATTGGCAAATTAATGCTATTTTGAACGAAATTTTTTTATGAAGGGTCTTTTATTTCTATCAAGACTGGCTTTCATCTGCAATGGCTGTTTTCTAGCCTGTCTAGTGCTTCAAAGAACCCAAGATACCATTCCAAGCCAGGGATTCAAGGGATTGGTGATTATTTTGGGCTGGTTTATTGCCCCATTTTTAGGTTTGGTGGTGAACATTTGGCGCGCCAACTTGTTGGTCAAGCATCAACCAAGCTTGGTCCCTAAATGGCTTGCTTTAACTAATTTGATTTTTCTGGTTCTTCAAATTTGTTACCATTTTATTTTTCAATAATGATTCAAGACATCCTCAAAAGCAAGCCCACCAAACTCTTTATCAGTATTGCCGCTTTTTTTGTGGCCAACGCACTAATTGCAGAGTGTATTGGAGGAAAGATTTTTTCTCTAGAGAAATTTTTGGGATGGGCTCCCAGTAATTTTACCCTCTTGGGCCAATCAGGTTTGAGTTTTAACCTAACATGTGGGGTTTTATTATGGCCTCTTGAGTTTATCATTACAGATATTGTCAATGAGTATTATGGCCCCAAAGCAGTGAGAAGAATCAGTTACACTGCCATTGCCTTAATCTCTTATGCTTTTGTCATGTTTTATATTGCCATGGAAATTCCGCCGGCTGATTTTTGGATTGGTTCCAAAAAAGAAATGGGTATAGATAATATGCAACTGGCTTTTGG
>CAMFKK010000113.1 GCA_945957225.1 uncultured Sphingobacteriia bacterium
GTGCTGGATGGATGGGAAAAGACCTTTGGAGGGTCTGGGCTTTAACTGCATTTGTCAAAAAACCGGATTGGTCTACCAAGTCAGGTTTTTCCAATCATCAGATAACAGCATATGCTTTAGTGATAGATCGGTTTTTAAATAAAGATTGGAGGGGTTGGTGGATAGGGGCTGGTCTAGTCTATTGGAATAGTAGCATCCAAGCAGATACAAAAATTAATACAGCATCATTTAAAAATGTACTGGCTAATGGAAGTTTGGGTTATAGCTTTAATTTGAACAAACATTTTTACTGCGCTCCTTGGGCCAGTTTAAATCTCAAGTTGTCTGGTGACAAGAATATATCAGTAGATAGTAGAATCTATAACCTTCCTATAATCAATCCAGAAGCTTCTTTCAAGTTTGGATACATTTTTTAAACTTATCCTAATTTGAAATCTTAACCATTATTTCTATCTTCAAAAAAACATTCCTATGCCTATTATCAACCCTCATGTAAATTTCAACGGCAACGCTGAAGAAGCATTCAATTTTTACAAATCCGTATTTGGTGGCGAATTCTCCAGAGTAGTAAGATTTGGTCAAATGGCTAGCGCCGATTTTGTTGTAGATGAAAAAGAAGCCAATAAGATCATGCATATTGCTTTGCCCATTGGTAAAACCAATGAATTAATGGGGAATGATATTCCTTCATTTATGGGCACCGTAAATGAACAGGAAAATAGAAGTAAAATTGTAGTGGCGGCACAAAGTAAGGAAGAAGCGGATCAAATCTACAATGGCCTTTCTGCTGGTGGTGCTGTTGAAATGCCTATTTCAGACAGCCCATGGGGAACTTATTTTGGCATGTTCCGAGATAAATATGGGATTGAGTGGATCATTGAATTTAATCCCTCCAATTAAGCAAATGAAAGTATTGTTATTCAGTGTCTGTCTAATATTTACAGGTCATATTTGTTTTGCCCAACATGAAACATCTATTGATTATGTTTCATTTTATAAAACTTGTGATTCCCTCAATAGTCTTAAAAAACTTATTGAATTAGACCAAGGAATAATTCAACAATTAAAACAGCTAGATAAGAAAACCCCTTACAATTTTTTTGCAATTGCATTAGATTTTATTGAAAAGAATCAATTTCAGGAAGCATCTATTTTCTATCAAATTGGGGTAGTAAGGCAGACTTATTATATTGAAGTTAATAAGAACTATGCTCCTAATGATGACTGGATGGTTGCAGAGTCTATGAAAACAATATCAGGTAAAAAACTGTTTCTATACTTACAAACTGACCCCAACAATTATTTACATGTGTTAGGATTAGCCACTGACTATTGTAACAAAAATGATTACCAGTTCTCTTCAAAACTGAATTATCCAGACAAATATCAAAATGCTATTAACAAACTAAAGGACTTACAGGCAGATATTTCAAAAAACAAGGAGCAATTCAAAAAGAATTGGGAATTGGAAAGGGCGAGTTTGGTTGCTAAAAAAAATTAAGCTTTAAAAAAATTTAAATGAACCCAGAAGTAAATCGGTTTTTTGAAAAAGCTAAATCTTGGAAAGAAGAAATGAATCTTTTAAGGTCATTGATTATGGAATGCGGCTTAGAAGAGGATTATAAGTGGATGCATCCCTGCTACTCCATCAATGGGAACAATGTGGTGCTGATTCATTCCTTTAAAGCATATACGGCTATCCTATTTTTTAAAGGTGTGTTAATGACTGACAAAAAAGGCATATTGATTCAGCAAACTAAAAATGTACAAGACAGGAGGCAATTGAGATTTACCAGTCTGGCTGAAATACAGGGTTTGAAATCAACCATTAAAGATTATGTAAAAGAAGCCATAGACATTGAAAAGTCAGGGAAAAAAGTGGTTTTCAAAAAGACAGAAGAATTTGAGATGCCAGAGGAGTTCAAAACAGTTTTGCAAAAAAACAAAGCTGTCAGGACTGCATTTGAAAAGCTTAGCCCCGGTAGGCAAAGGGCCTATTTGCTATTTTTTTCATCGGCCAAGCAATCCGCCACTAGAATCAATAGAATTGAGACTTTTCTTCCCAAGATCTTAGAGGGCAAAGGAAAGGATGACTAACTTTTAAATGCTCTAATACAATAACTTAATGGTAATAGACACAGTAATACAGCTTTTTGAAAGAGACTTGAACAGATTGATCAATGAGATTGGCCTATACAAAGAGGAGTCAAATATTTGGAAAATTGACAAAGGCATTTCCAATTCAGCGGGAAATCTGACCCTACATCTAATAGGGAATTTGAATACTTATATTGGCAAAGAGCTTGGAAAAACAGATTATGTCAGAAACAGGGACTTGGAATTTTCTACAAAATTTGTGAAAAGAGAAGCATTATTGAATGAGCTGATACAGACACTGAAGCTTGTTAAACAAAGTTTAAGCAAGTTAACTGATGAAGATTTGAGCAAGGAATACCCTATCATTGTATTCTCTGAAAAGACTACAACTGAATATTTATTGGTTCATTTAACAACTCATTTAACCTATCACCTAGGTCAAATTAATTATCATAGAAGGCTTTTGGAGGGTTAATGCTCATAACTAAAAAATAAATATGCAGATCCCACTAAAATTCAATCTCAAATATTTCTTACTTGCCATTCTATTATTTGCGATTGAGGTTTTGATTGCCCTCTATATGCATGACCAAATTATCAGACCTTATTTTGGAGATGTGCTTGTCATACTACTCATGTATTATGCCTTTAAAGCAGTTTTGGATTATCCCGTTCAACCAACAGCCATTACTGTTTTAATCCTTGCATTTGTCATTGAAGGCTTACAATATCTGAATATTGTTGAAAAGCTTGGATTACAGAATCATACCATCATTGCCACTGTGCTTGGTACCTCCTTTTCCTGGGTAGATCTTGGTGCTTATATTATTGGGTTTGGAATAGTACTTTTTCTTGAAAGAAACCAAACCAATAAGGCTGTATAGACTAAACCATTATCACCCAATACTGCTAGTTTTTTAACCCTTATTTCCTACTCTTGTTTTGTTAGAATAAATTTAGGAGTAACTAAGCTCCATGAAATACTTGCTAACCCTTGCCTTTTTGTTTTATTGGACAATTTCTTTTAGTCAAATAAGACTTCCCATTCAATTACCCGCACATCCAAGGGTATTGGTAACCAAAGAAGACCTGCCTCAATTAAGACAAAAATTACAGCATCCTGATTTCAAGTTCTTGTATCAAACCTTTTTGCAACAAAAACAATACAAGACGGATGGCATTAGTACCAATGGCGAGGCTGATGAGCGCATTCGTCAGAAAATTGAGGCTCTAGCATTCACTTATTTGATTGATTATGAAAAAGAGCAAGCTGCAGGAAAAAATGCCATTGAACTCATCCAAAAATACTTAGGGTCCATTACTTCAGCAAAAGGGTATCACCAAAATGCCCATGCCTACCAAGCGGTGATTACCGCAGCCTTGGTTTATGACTGGTGTTATGCATTGCTAGACGCTTCTACACAGCGCAATCTCATAAGCCTCATGAAACAAGTGAGTTGTTTAGCCGAATACTGCATCTTTAAAAATACCCCCAAGCAATATTTGTCAGGACATTATGGTGAATATGCCCCAACCGTATTCCTAGCCATGGGTTTGGCCATTTATGACGAGGATAGATCGGTATTTGATTTTGCCTATCAAGAGCAGATAGGACCATTTGCTAAATCTAGAAACCCTTGGTATGAAGCAGGTACGCATCACCAAGGAAGCCAATACATTCACGTGCGTTATGGTCATGAAATACTGCAGGCATTTATCCTAGACAAACTGGGTTATCATCCCTATAGCAGCAATATTGCGGCAGTCACTTATAGGGACTTATATGCCAATATTCCACAAAACAAGGACATGGATGGTATGCCAGAAGGCGATTGTCATAACAATATTACCATGGGCAATGAATACTTGGAATTTATGCCCATTGCCGCCACTCTTTCTAAGGATGGTTTTTTACAATCCTATGCCAAACTGAATTTAAACAAACTGGAAGCTTTAAGTACCAGGGCCTTTATTTATTACAATCCTTTTTTACCTGCCAAGTCTTTTGACAACTTACCGCTAAGCAGGTTTTTTCCATCGCCTTCAGGCATGATGATAGCAAGAACCAAATGGGATCTAGACAAAAAAGGGCAACCATCCAATGCCATGGTGGTGTTGATGAATATGAAAGAATACAATGCCAAGAATCATACACATTTAGACATTGGGCATTTTGGCATTTATTACAAAGGACATCTGGCTTTGGATGCAGGCATTTATCAGGGTAAGGACCCCAATAATGAATGGGGTAAAACCAATTATGTAAACTATTATGCCAGAACCATTGCACATAATTCTCTCTTGATTCTTGACCCTAATGAACCCACGCCCTATGAGGGCTCCAATATTAAAGCGCAGTCCAGAGATGGCGGACAATTCAGCTATAAAAACAGGGCTTGGGATAGTACCCAAGAAATGTTCCATGCAGGTAAATCAGCACAAGTGATGGCGGTGGAGATTGCCAAGGGAAATGCACCCGATTATAGTTATCTAAAAGGAAATATGACTGCGGCATACAATATTCCCAAAAATGTGGCCGTGTATCCAGCAAAGGCCGATACGGTTTGCAGGAGTTTTGTGTTTCTCAATCTCAAACATTCTGCTGTGCCCGGAGCATTAATTGTTTTGGACAAAGTGGTATCTACGCAAACAACATTTAAAAAAACTTGGTTGCTACATGCACAAAACGAACCAAGCATTCAAGCCAATACCATTTCTTTTGAAAGTACACAGGATGGTAGAAATGGACGATTACACAATACCGTTGTATTACCTGCTCTAGATAATCAACAGATTGAAAAAGTGGGTGGACCTGGTAAAGAATATTGGGTAGATGGAAAAAATTGGGGAACAGTTACTCAGGAAGATGCGGGCCAATGGCGGGTAGAACTTTCTCCCAAAAAAGCAGCGCTCTCAGATAATTTTTTAAATGTGATTCAAGTGATGGATGCACAACCTGTTCAAACCTCATTGCCTATTGACAAAAGCTTTTCTGCCAATGGCGATTATATTGCTATTAGCATTGCAGACAGGATAGTGGCTCAAGCTTTGAATTTATCAAGTCATGCAGCAGATCTTGCTTTTACCATTGGCGATAGCAAGAAAACTTATCAAGTACTAATTACTGATTTGGCTGAAGGCAAATGGATCATCCAATCTACCAGTGGAAAGCAAAACCTGACGGTAAATAAAGATGCAGACACTGTTTATTTTACCAGCAAGGGAGGAAAATTTTTATTGCATAAACTATAAATTCATCACCATGAAAACAAGATGGTTTTACTGTTGTTTTTTGCTGGGAACAATTTGTTTTGCTCAAACATTGATGGCCCAAATTCCTAAAGACTACAAGGGCAAACCCTTTAAAGACAAATACTACAAACTGGGTGCGCAAGCAATACCAGGCAGGGTTGAATTGGCTTATTATGATCTTGGAGGTGAAGGCATTGCTTATCACGATAATAGTCCTGAGAATGAAGGTTCCAAATTAAACCATGAAGTGCATGACTATGGCAGTCATCACAGACCTGGCATCTCATCCTATATTGCTTTTTTTAGAGAGAAGGAGGGCGTAGACATTTCCTATACCAAGGATTGGGCAGACTTTAATCATCCCAATAAAGTTGATCCGGCTGTTAATCAACTCTATATTGGTTGGGAATCAGATAACGAATGGACCAACTATACCGTAAATGTGAAAGCACCTGGTAGATACAAGATTATTACTGTATATGGAAATAAAGACAACAATTCCTCTCTATTATTAAATGGCAAAGAAGCTGTGAAACTAAAGCTACCAGAAGACACAGGCAATTGGCATTATTGGACCCAAGCCACGATAGGCGAAATAGTTTTTCCAGTTGCAGGACTAAATCTAATTACCCTGAAATACAATACAGGAGCCAATTTGGCTTATTTAGATTTTGTGCGCTTAGAAGATAAAAAGTAATTTCAAGATCTATTGACCTTGAATGCTATAAAACAGTTTTAATATGAGTACAAATACCTGTACCATCTCCATACACATGGTTGCCAGTCTTGACGGCAAGGTTGCCAAAAAAGATAATTCTATGGATTGGTTTGAGACAACTGACCATTATGAAAATGGTGTCACTGGTGAAGATCCGGAAGTATTTTTGCAAAAGATTGATTGCTATGTAATGGGGTCTAAGACTTATGAACTGGCTTTGGAACTTTCAAAACAATATGGTTGGCCTTACGGAGACAAACCAACTTATGTATTGACCAGTAGGAATTTAGTCAGTGAAAGGAACAATATCCAATTTTTTCAAGGAGGGCCAGAGCAATTTGTCAACCAAATCTTGCAGCCAAATTATCAAAACGTTTGGGTGGTAGGCGGACCAGCACTTGTCAAGTCATTTCTAAGTTTAGGTTTAGCCCATGAAATCAGAATGACCATATTGCCCATCATTCTAGGTGAGGGCAGTTCTTTTTTCCAAGAAATTAGCATTGAACAAGCTTTACATTTAAAAGATACAAAGGCGTATAAAAACGGTATGGTAGAAATGTGTTATCAAATAAAACAATAAACCCTCTCCACATAAACAAGTAACCAATACCCAAAGTTTTTCTATATCTTTTCTGAGTAAATAGTAAATTGTAACACCCAATTACAAACAGAAAACCTTTGAAATGATTGCTGCCCAATCTGCTTTTTCAGATTCTAAAAAGCACTTATTGATTTTAGACGCATTGCGTGGTATTGCTGCCATTATGGTAGTGTGTATGCATACATTTGAAATTTTCTGTGCGGGTGATTACCATAAGTTAATTATCAATCATGGCTATTTAGCGGTAGATTTTTTCTTTATGCTTTCTGGATATGTAATGGCGCATGCTTATGATGACAGATGGGGTAGTATGACCATCAAGGATTTCTTTAAAAGAAGGTTAATCAGGCTTCATCCTTTAATCATTCTAGGAATGACCTTGGGTGCCATCTTTTTTTATTTTCAGTATTGCGCTATTTTTCCAAAAGTTGCTGGCACTCCTGTGTCTACCCTAATCCTAGTGATGCTGATTGGTTTTACCTTAATACCCATTCCGCCAACTATGGATATTCGCGGTTGGAATGAAATGCATCCTTTGAATGGACCCGCATGGTCATTATTTTTTGAATACCTGGCCAATATTTTACACGCATTTGTTTTAAGAAAATTACCTAATCTGTTTTTGGGTTTACTGGTAGCATTAGCTGGGGCTAATTTATATTATGTGGCCATTACAAGC
>CAMFKK010000114.1 GCA_945957225.1 uncultured Sphingobacteriia bacterium
AGATACATACCATTTGCAGGAGTTCTACTTTCTTGATAAGTACTATAAGTGGTATAAATATAAAAATCGCCTTTTAAGGCTGTAATCTTTAATGGTTGTTTATTTGACTGCGCAAATAGATTGCCATACAATAGTATTAAGGAGATAGTTACTAAAAAACGGATCATCTATTTTGTATTATATAATTTGAATTTATGTAGGTCTAAGATTCCTTACCGATAACCCCAAAGCTTGAGGAACACTTAGGCCAAAGATAACAAGTTACTATGCCCTTGGCACCAAGTTATCACTTGGTCCGTATTCAAAAATATGCTCAATTTTATTCTTCAATTCTTTGTCAGCTGTATTTAAAATTTCTTTCAACAATGGTTTTATTTCTTTTTCATAGGTCTCTTTTGTAAAACCGTCACATTTGGTTTCTCCATCATAAATAAATTCAACCGCTCTGTTAATGTATGCTTTGTCCTTAGATTCTAAAGCCGTTTTTAATGCGTTGAATCTTGACCAAGTAGCTTTGTTTTTATTCCACCAAGCAACAACTTTATCGGCCATCAGCTTTCTATCCTTTTTTAGGGATTCCGCAGTAGCAACCTTATTCCACGTTATTTTAATATTGCCATTTTTGCCATCTGTTATCTTCATGGATGATGCATAACTAAAATCAATAAAAGTTAATGATTCTATTACATAGCCAGCTCTGATAGATAACCAATCAAAGTTGTAAGGAATAATTCCCACTTTAAAATGTCCTTCGTAGTTTCCAGTGGCCAAGACCGTGTAAGGGTCACCAGGATCTGAATCGAGTCTGGTAGTATTATACAAAAGCGATATTAATTTTGGTAAAGCCAATTGCTGATAATTTACCAACCCATTTCTAGCATCTTCTATATCATGATGAAAACGCAACCCTTTTAATTTTACAATCAACTGATCAATTTCTTGCGCTTCTTTTGTTGGGGCCATTGATGGTTGACTAAAAGAAACAGACATGGAAATGAACAAGACTATAGTAGTGGCAACATAAAATTTCATGATAATAGGGGTTTATTATATCTAATTGAGTGAAAGTTATTAATGTGTTTTATCTAGTTGCTTTTATAAAAGCTTACACCGGACAATTCTGATGATAGTCAATTAACTCAATATTGAGCCGTTCAAATTCATAGCCCTTGTAGTGTACGGCAATTTCATCCAACACGGCTTCTACTTCTTCCACGGTGTTAAGTGTAACCAAGCGGCCGCGGAATTCCTTGATATTGGGTAGACCCTTTAAGTAATTGGTATAATGTCTGCGCATTTCATAAATACCAGCAATCCCCCCCTTCCATTCAAAGGATTTGTGCAAGTGTTTTTTGCAAACAATGATGCGTTCTTCTAGTGTGGGTGGAGCCATCAGCTCACCCTTTTCTAGATAGTGTTTAATCTCTCTAAAAATCCAAGGATATCCAATGGCTGCGCGGCCAATCATCATCCCATCTACACCATAGCGTTCTTTATAAGCTTTGGCTTTTTGAGGGGAATTAATATCGCCATTGCCAAAAATGGGCATTTTAATTCTGGGATTATTTTTCACTTTGGCTATTAATGTCCAGTCTGCTTCTCCCTTGTACAATTGAGCGCGGGTTCTACCATGAATAGAAAGGGCTTTTACGCCTACATCTTGTAATCGCTCTGCAACTTCTTCAATATTCAAACTGTTATTGTCCCAGCCCAATCGGGTTTTCACCGTTACTGGAAGCTTTGTACTTTTGACTACCGCTTCAGTTAAACGAATCATCAGGTCAACGTCTTTTAATACCCCTGCTCCTGCACCTTTGCTAACTACTTTTTTTACTGGGCAGCCAAAATTAATGTCTAGCAAATCCGGGTTTACAGTTTCTACAATTCTGGCACTTAATGCCATAGCGTCTTCATCGCCCCCAAAAATTTGAATCCCAATAGGTCTTTCGTAGTCAAAAATGTCCAGTTTTTGGCGGCTCTTGATGGCATCACGGATTAATCCCTCACTGCTAATGAATTCAGTATACATCAAATCGGCCCCATTGTCTTTGCAAACAGCCCTAAATGGTGGGTCGCTCACGTCTTCCATGGGTGCTAAAAGCAGCGGGAAATTGGGTAATACTATATTTTCTATTTTGACCATGAAACCTTTGATATTGCTTTTGGGCTATTTGAATTGATTCCGACCTGCCTTTTATCCTTTAACTTGCAGCCGCATTACACAAAAATGCAAATTTACAGGCTTATTTTTAGTTTTATGCAGCAAAGGTCTTTTCCGCTTACGAATGCTTCCCAGTTTGCCCTTTTATTGGGATTCTTAGGCATGGGTATGATTGTAGGCAATTTGTTGGTTTTATCACTTGGTGCGGTTATCATGCAAGTGCCTTTTAAAGAAGTTGGTGCGGTATTACTCAAGCCAGGTCATGTGCAAGAGAGTAGGCTACTCAATACCCTGGCTTCTTTTATAATTTTTTGTACTCCCGCATTGATTTTGGCTAGGGTTTTAGACAAAAAACCGTTGCAATGGCTTGGTTTTAATAGGGTTATGCTTCCAAAACAATTGTTACTAGTTGTTTTAATTGCATTCACGGGTTTGATCATGAGTGGCGCTTTGGGTGAATTGAACCAACATATTCCATTGCCAGCCAAATGGTTGGCCAAGGCCAGAGAATTTGAAGCCCAGTATAAGCAATCCATGATGGCCATGGTTGCCATGAAAAGCATATGGGATTATTTGTTTGCCTTATTGGCCATGGCAGCTGCACCCGCATTTTTTGAAGAAATCTTATTTAGAGGTGGATTCCAACAAATTTTTGTTAATTGGACCAGGAGCCCATTGGTGGGGATCCTGATTACCAGCATCTTGTTTAGCGCCATCCATTTTTCTTTTTTTGGATTCCTGCCAAGAACAGCTTTGGGAATGATTTTGGGATATGTTTTTTATTATAGCCGCAATATTTGGATGAATATTGCCATGCATTTCCTTTATAATGGGATTATTGTAACCCAGCTCTATTTAGCCAGTTTAAAGGGTAAAAACATAGAGAAAACCATGGATGAAAATATGCCCCTTTGGTTGGGGGTATTTGCCATAAGTGCTGTAATGCTTCTGTTACAAATGTTCAAAAAGGAATCAGCACTTGCCCTATCTTTGGCATCCAATCACAACCAAGCAACCCATGCAGCAGTGGAAAAAAATCTTTAGCACACGCAATTACGCAGAAGCCAGTATTATTCAGGGTTTGTTGGAAGAGAATGAAATACCCGTTCAGGTATTAAACAAACAAGACAGTAGTTATGTGAATTTTGGGGATATAGAAATCTATGTTCCAGACTTGCTCAATGAGACCGCCAAGCAAATCATCAACAAAACCATTTTAAACTAGACTGGCCAATTTTAATCTCAGAATTTTCTATCATGGCATTCAATATTGCAACATTTAAAACCAGGGCACTAAGTGCTGTATTCTTTGTAGCCATTATGTTGGCAGGCTTGCTCTGGAATCAGTGGAGTTTTCTAGGATTGTTTTTAGTTATCCATATTGGATGCTGGTGGGAATATTACAAATTGATGGACAAGATTGATCCAAAGTTTCAGCAAGTGCCCAATTATTTGCGATTCTTAGTGGTGGCTTTAGGGCTGGCATTTATGTTTTGGATGAGTAGCGCATTGTCTTATCCTTTGTGGGATGGATGGAACCTACATAACCTAGGATGGTATCTACTACTGTTCATTGGTGCATTAACCCTATTAGCTGGTCTACTATCATTCAAAAAATTGACACTGGATACAGTGCTAAGTTTGATTGCTGGATTTTTGTATATCTCACTTTCTTGGGCCCTTATGGTCAAATTGCGCGGAAGAATTACAGCAGGATTTCAGGCCGATCTAGGCTGGATTTTACCTGTAATATTAATTGCTTCCATCTGGATCAATGATACCATGGCCTATATTACAGGCTCTATTTTTGGAAGAACACCCTTATCCAAAATTTCACCCAATAAAACATGGGAAGGCACTATTGGAGGGATTATTTTGGCTGTGATGGTAGTGAGTTATGGGGGAAATGGTTTGTTTGATTTACCACTTCGTCCTTTAATTTTTGTCTCATTGATTGCATCTGTTATTGGTACGCTGGGCGATTTATTAGAGAGTAAAATCAAACGCATGGCGGGTGTAAAAGACAGTGGTCAAATGATGCCCGGGCATGGTGGATTTCTAGATAGATTTGATTCCCTATTGTTGGCAACACCCTATGTTTGGATCTTTGCTGACCTATTTTTATAAATCAATTACATTTGCCCCTCAATATTTGAAATATGACCATACACAGAGAAGGATATCAGACCATTGGCATTGCAGCCTTGGTTTTTGGTGGGATCAATCTTGTTTCTTTTACTTTTTTAAGTGCTAGTCTTCCATGGTTGGCCATTTTGATTTTTTTTCTAACACTGGCGGTATTTCTGTTCTTGGTCTCTTTTTTCAGACTGCCAACAAGGGTGCATACCATTAACCCCAATCAGATTATCTGTCCTGCAGACGGGAAAGTGGTGGTGATTGAAGAAGTAACTGACGAAGAGTATTTTAAAGACCGTAGAATTCAGTTAAGCGTATTTATGAGCCCCGCCAATGTGCACGTAAACCGTAATCCTGTTGATGGAGAAGTGGTATATAACCAATACCATAAGGGCAAATATTTAGTGGCATGGCATCCCAAGTCTTCTACAGAGAATGAACGTTGGAGTGTTGTGGTTAAGAATCCACATGGAGAAATCTTGTACAAACAAATTGCAGGAGCATTGGCAAAGCGGATTTGTAATTATACCAAAGTAGGACAACAGGTAAAACAAACTGAGGAATACGGATTTATTAAATTTGGAAGTAGGGTAGACTTGCTATTGCCATTGAATGCCAAAATCAACGTAGAGTTGAATCAGGTAGTAAAAGGTGGAGTTACCGTTTTAGCATCCTGGTAACAGTTTTTTCAATTGATTTACTTATTTTCACAATCATAAAAACAAAAACATATGAAAAGAATACTTGTACTAGCTACTGCTGCTTTCTTATTTGTAGGTGTTGCCAATGCCAATAACCATGAAAAAGGGAAAAAATGTGATGAGAAAGAATGTAAGAAAGACGCAAAAGGAAAATGCAAAGGTTGCAGCAAAAAAGAAACAAAAACAGCTACTGTAAAAACTACTCCTAAGCCAAAAGCATAGTGAGCTGGTATATAAGCATTTAAAAGCCTCCAATTGGAGGCTTTTTTGATTAAAAGATGTCTTCTAATTCTTGCAGGTGCTCAATGGTATAAGTGGCTTTGATCTTGGGAACTACTTTCAAATGATTCACAAAAACAGTATCAAGACCAGCATCCATCCCACCCTTGATATCAGCGTCTTGGTTGTCTCCAATCATGATACTTTCTTCTACCTTGGCACCCGCTTTAGATAAAGCATAATCAAAAATCTCTTTATTGGGTTTAAGACTATTACTGGCTTCTGAGGTAATCACTTGTTGAAAATAGCCAGCCATGCCACTTTCTCTGATCTTATTGTGCTGTACGTTTTCAAATCCATTGGTCACCAAATGCATCTGATAACCCTTGGCTTTGAGATACTCCAAGATCTCAATGGTATAGGGAAATAATTTCTTCTTATTGGGAAGACCCTCTAAAAATTGAACGGCCAATTTTCTTGACAGTGGTTCGTCAGCAATCTTAAATTCTAAAAGAGATAACCACATTCTTTTCCAACGCAGTTCTTCTTGTTTGATAAAACCCTTGGTATATCTATCCCATAGACGTTCATTATGATAACTATAATGTTTGAAAAAAACTTCAAAATCACTCACGCCCCTTTCTAGCAATTGGTTGGCATGAAAAATATCTTCTAGGGTTTCTTTGGCATTGGTTTCAAAATCCCATAATGTATGGTCAAGGTCAAAAAACAAGTGGCGGTATTGCATGCTGCAAAATACTAACTAAATCCAAAACAGCCCATTTGGTCAGTCTTCCATAAAAAAGTTCGTACTTCGCAAATAGAAATTGGAACCATGAATATTATTGTAACAGGTGCATCAAAGGGAATTGGAAAAGCCATTGTGGAAACTTTTGCTAAAGAAGGACATCAATTGCTGGTTTGTAGCCGCAATGAAGTGGAATTGTATGGTTTAGTGGCTTCTGTGATGGAACAATACCCACAAGCAGTGATCAAAGCCAAAGCGGCAGACCTTTCTGTGCGAGAAGATTTGGATGCATTTGCTGCATGGTGTTTGCAATATGGTAGTCCGGAGATCTTAGTCAACAACGCTGGTCAATTTCAGCCAGGTTCAGTGTTCAGTGAAGCAGAGGGGTTGTTAGAACAAATGATGCAAGTGAATTTGTATAGCGCTTATCACTTGACCAGAGCGCTATTGCCAAGCATGATGGAAGCAAAAAAGGGCCATATTTTTAATATTTGTTCCATTGCTTCATTGCAAGCCTATGCCAATGGTGGGGCTTATAGTATAAGCAAATTTGCCCTACTTGGTTTTAGCAAAAACCTCCGAGAAGAAATGAAACCACATGGCGTAAAAGTAACAGCTGTTTGCCCAGGCGCTACTTTGAGTGCTAGCTGGGACGGATTTGAAATTGATCCAGCCAGAATTATGGAAACAGAGGATATTGCCAAGATGATTCTTGCTGCAGCTTCTTTATCGCCGCAGGCAGTAGTAGAAGACATTGTTATGCGCCCGCAATTAGGCGACTTATAATTTACACATTTTCCAAAGCCAATAAGACCTGCCAAGCTGCGTCAACATGATTGCTATTGAGTAGTTCGGCTGCATAATGGTGTAATTCCTTTTCCATCTCGTGAGGGTTCACACTATAATATTGGATAATGCTTTTTAGTCTATCGTCTTCATACGCGGGATTTACTTCTGGCAGGTCATGCACATTGCCCAATAATCCCAAATGATTACCAGTGAGAATAGCACTATTCCTAATACCTTCTGGTAAACTATCAATACCAATGCCCAATTGGGTATTGGGTTTGTTTACATGAAACATATTGCTGCTTTCTACCCTACAATACCAGTCTCCTCCAAGTCTTGCCACCAGGTGCAATTGGTGTTGGTCAATTTTTCCGTCTTTGCCAATGACAGTATCGGCCACGTGCATACAAAGCACTTCTGCTATGACCAATTGTCCAGCACCAGCTTGCGCTCCCAAACTTTTTACTTCTAATACTTTACACTCTAATTGAATCTTGGCTTCTGCTACCATGGCGGGTTTTACCATGCTGGCTGCCGTTTTGGTAAATCCTGCTTTTACAAATTC
>CAMFKK010000115.1 GCA_945957225.1 uncultured Sphingobacteriia bacterium
GGATTAAGATTCAAATAATGATTACTATAAATCAAAAACACAATCGAGGCAAAAAGTAGAATAATGTAAATGTTGCTTGAATTCATTATTACATTTATTATGCTACCAAAGTTGGAATAGTCAATAATTTTTTCCTTCCATTATTATTACTTCTATTAGAAATCATTTCTACTTTAAATTGCACAGTGGCATTCATTGCTTTAAATACTCGAACAATAGTAGAAATAGATGCTTTACTAGAGTTAGATTCCAATTTAGAAATTTGGGCTTTTTGAACCCCAACCAATTTTCCAAGTGCTTCTTGGGTCAGTTTTTTTTCAATTCTAACTTGCTTGATTTTAAAACCAATTTGGTCCAACGATAATTCAAGTTCAAAATCGTTACGACTTCTACTTCCTTTTTTACCAACTATAGAATCTTGTACATCATCTAGTGTATACTTTTTCATTGCGTCAATTTTTAAAATAAAGCAGTCTAATTGCAATTGCTCTTTTAATCTGAGCATCTGGTACTTTACTTTGTTTTTTTATAAAGCTATGAGTTGCTACAACTAATGTTTTATGCTTATCTCTTTTATCCCAAAAAGCTAATAGTCTATATTGTAATCCTTGATAAAGAGTTCTAAATTCCCAAATATCTGAATCAATTTTTTTAAAAAATACTGGATCATTACCAAGCTGTGACTACCTAATTCCTTGAAGAATTTTTGCTGCATGCTTGACAGGAAGTCCATTCAAAAAAACAAAAGCATCTTTCAAAAAAACGACATTGAATTTTGGATTTCCAAAACTAGTCTCTTCAGAATTAAAATTAATCATAAGTTTCATTATAAGGAAACTTTATTTGACATTTATCCCCTAAAAATGCTCTGTTACTTTAGTAACATGTTCTAGTTCAACGAGTTTGCTTATTTATAGCTAGATATTCATTAAAATATCTTTGAATTTTTTTCGAATCAAAATCAGTGATTGGGTCTAATCTAAATATGAAATAATACTTAGGCATTGTTTTATTATAAGCTTTAATAAAACGCTCTGGTTCATCAGATCTAATTTCAATCAATTTAGATGATCGAATTGAATCCATGTAATGAGAGATAGATATTTCATGGTTTCTTAAATCATCAGAAAAGGTTAGTGTCCAAGTAGATTTTACTGTTGTATCTGAAGGATTAATTATTTGATAAACATCTTTAAATTCATGTTCATTAACGCTCAAATTTTGTTGAAGTGGTAAAATATTTAATGTTTTAAAATCTTGCTCAATTGCATTATTAAAATAGGTTTTAGAATAACTTCCTGAATCTATGTGTTGCCTTAACAGATGAATATTCATTACTGAATCAGTTAAGTAACCATAAATACTATCAGATTGATGAACAAATACTCGTTCATAATGCTCTGTAGACATCAATGTTCCAAAAACAATATTATCAACTGGAACTAGTCTACTATATATTTTTAAGTCCTTATAATAGTAAACAAAGTCAACCGTAGTATCATACCCTGTTATCTTTAAATCATTATCAAAAACAGGTCCAATCTTACTTATTTTAAAAGCCTTTATTTCCATGTTTTGTGATTGAACATTTTCTGGAAAAAAAGCAAAAAATAAAGTAATAATATATAATACGGTTGACTTCATTTTAATTAGTTATTGCGTGCTTGAATTTTAAATGTACTAGTTTTTGAAATTTTATTTTGATGCCAACTTCCGCTTGGGGTACAATTCAACCTAATATCGGCTTCTGCAAAAACTATAACTGTTGCTGAAGTTAAATCGTCAGAAAAAACAATGGGACTTGCCGCAGAATTTAATACCACTTCAAAACAAGGAGGTGTACTTGCTGCTCTGGAACTAAGACCTTCAAATTTTAGTTCTTCCCATTTCCATATTTGATCTGTTGGATTATTTCTAAACCTTATACCACCAAAAATTGCTTCATAGTATTGAGTGACATTTGATACATAATAATTAACACGTAATGCATCAATAAAAATCAATCTTGGTTCTCTTACTTTAAAAGTTTCTTTATCCATTGTTTCTGGACCATTTGAAGTATTATTTATTGTTCCTGAACTTGCTTCAAATATTACTGTTTTAACTATTTCTTTTGCTTCATCTGGAGTGTAATTACATTCACTATCAGAGGTTACAGGCCCTGTTCCTCCACCTCCAACACAATTTCCTTTTCTAATATATGTTTTTGCGGTGGTAATACCAATAGAGAAGGGCTGTTCTTCACAATCATTACATTGGGTATACATATACTGCCATAGCTCTGTGCCATCGCCATAAGTGGTTACCCAATACCAGGCAATACAGGTTTGTAGGGTAGTTATGTTTCCGCGTTTGGTTGCTCCTTTAGAGCGGAGGGTTTTGTTATAAGCTAGTAAACCATTGTTGTATTTTAACTCCGATTTGAATTTATTATCCAAAGTGAAATCTGTGATCTGTCCTGTAAATCCATGATTGGTTTTGGAGTCAGGTTGCAAATACCTTGCTTGAATTACATCCATCTTCTTATAGGAATAGTTTGACTTTTCTGAATTAACATCAACCAAAAAACAACTATCCACAACTCTTTTTTGAGTATTATAAAAGAAGGCAAGACCCAATGTTTGATTACCAACTGGAATATAAACCATGGATTGATAAGGTGAAATATAGCTCTGTTCTCCTTGATCCCATTTGCTGTTAGACATTATTGAATCAATCATAGGTTTCCCATTTTTACCAACATGGTCTTTTTGGTCCGTCAACCAAAATTGCAAGCTATTTAAAAGTGATGTGTCTAGATTGGATATTACAACTGGATCGGAAGCAGTTTCTGTTTTCTTACAACCAAACATGCAAGTGGTTGAAGCAACAATGATCAGCAACAGAAAGTAAAGGCTCTTTTTCATAAAATAGGTTTTAAAGGTGTAAAGCCGAATAGACTACTTGTTAGTAGATAAATCCGTAATACCTGTAAAAGTATATTTCATGAAAAGCGCTGTCAAGCGCTAAAACACCCTATTTGACTGCAGAAAACACCTATTTAGCTTTAAAAAACGGAAAATCTTGATTCTCCACATGTGCGGTTTTCATGATCTCCTGTATGCGCGCAACAATCTCAGGGTTTGCTGAAGCGATATTATTTTTCTCGGCAAGATCGTTGCTGAGGTTATAGAGTTCAATGGGTCCATTGGGATTGGTAGAAGCATTGTATCTAACGCCCTTCCAATTGCCCATGCTCACCGCTTGTCTACCACCGTTTTCATGGAACTCCCAATAATAATACTCGTGTTGGTCTTGTTTGCCCTTGGCTGTTAGTGTTGGCAAGATGGAAAGCCCATCTATACCTGCAGGAATGGTTTGTTTGGTGAGCTGCGCAAACGTGGGAAGAAAATCCCAGAAGGCGCCAGTTTGTGTAGACACTTGACCAGCTTTAATAGAAGCGGGCCAGCGGGCAATCATGGGTTCGCGCATGCCACCTTCATAGAGGTCGCGCTTGATGCCCCTAAGTCCTCCATTGCTATTAAAGAAATCAGGATTGTTCCCGCCTTCGCGGTGAGGCCCATTGTCACTGGTAAAAATCACCAACGTGTTTTTATCCAAACCTAGGGTAACCAATTGCTGCATCACCTGACCCACATAGTCATCCATCTTCTGAACCATGGCCGCATAAGCTG
Source organism: uncultured Sphingobacteriia bacterium (assembly GCA_945957225.1). Taxonomy (GTDB): domain Bacteria; phylum Bacteroidota; class Bacteroidia; order Chitinophagales; family Chitinophagaceae; genus Sediminibacterium. The sequence continues at coordinate 3,675 of CAMFKK010000115.1, forward strand.
CTTTGGGATAAGCATGTGGCTGATAGCCCTTGCCATTCCAGGGTTTTAGTGCAACGGGTTGCTCGTTAAATTGTTTTTTATAGTATTCTAAATTAGCATCGCCGTTAGGCAATTGCAAAGCCGCATGAGGCAGGGTATAAGAGAGATAGAGAAAGAAGGGTTTGTTTTTGTTCTGCGCCATAAAGTCTAGGGCCTGACGCTGAATCATGTCACCCGCATACTGCGTTTGATTGTTGAAGGTATTGGGCAGGTCAATCCTTGTTTGGTTATTCCACAAATGATCGGGAAAATAATCGTGCGCCAAAGACTGACAATTGTAACCATAGAATTTATCAAAACCCTGCTTGATGGGATCACCCGTTGAACCAACAGGACCCAGCCCCCATTTGCCAAAATCGCCCGTGGTATAACCCGCGTTCTTGAATAATTCTGCAATGGTAAAAGCATTGTCCGGAATGGGAAACTGGCCCTCGGGCTCCATGCCCACATTGCCCCTCACAGGCGTATGACCCGTGTGCAACCCCGTCATTAAAGACGCGCGCGATGGCGCACATACCGATGTGCCCGAATAGAACTGCGTAAACTTCATGCCCTCCGCCGCCAGTTGATCAATATGCGGCGTCCTGATTTTTTGCTGACCATAACAACCCAAATCGCCATAGCCCAAATCATCTGCTAAAATAAAAATCACATTAGGCTTAGTTTTTTGGCCGTTGGCGATGCTAAACAAAGACAGCATGGCCATCACAAGAAGAGAAACAGATCTACGATTCATGGGTTGCATTTAAGACTGTTTCAAATATACTGCAAGCCGATGGGCTTTGCGTCATGCGTGCAACCGGTTGCGTGGGAAATTATTCTTCCACTATAAATTCAAATGCGCATTCTGCCGAAGGGCAGCGATGTTCTTGCGTCTTTGCAGGTGAATCAAAATGCTCAGCAACTATTTCGGTTCTTAACCCACATTGAGGACATGTAGTTGGTTGGTCGGAAAATAAAAAGATGTCAGTTATATTAATCATTGAACAATTGATTTTATATAACTCGCATTAAGCCAATAACATTTTTTCTTTTCCATTCTTCCAGATGGAGTTTCCATTAAATCAAAACTATCAGCACCTTTTGGTCTAACATGGCAAATTCTATTATCTGAAATTTTGATGAAGTTTTCATAGTCATCATTTAGAATTTTTTGTTTTGTGTCTTCCCAGAATAATCGTGCTTTTTCTAAATCATTCAGAGGCATTGTCCAAAACTGAACTTTTCTCAATACAAAATTGTCATTTTCATCTTTCTGAAATACAACAAAGAAAAAACGCTTTGTTAGGATATAGTTCCAATATGATTCTTCCCATTCTTCTTCAACAATTTCTTTGTATTTGATTTGAGCAAAAGACATACTCTCTTTTAAAACACCGGAATTCTCAAGCCGTATTGTTTTCATTTCAATATCAGACTTTTCAAACTCCTCTATTTTCTTTTTAGAAATTCCTAGAATTGCTTTGGCTATCAAATAAAATTTGCTTTTGGCACTTGAAATATCTAAATCAAATACATCAATAATTTCTTCATCTGTTTTACCAAAAAAAGGTTCAAATTTTCTAGTGACCAATTGTTCAAATGTCTCTCCAGTGGAATATTCATTTATATTTTTTACTATCGGTTCTAGTTCATTTAGATTGAATTTTTTATACGGAATGTATGGGTCATCTGAGCCATTCAAAGTGTCACTTAAAATAGGTAGATATTCGTTTATATCAAAAGAAACATCTTCACCTGCAAGGCTTTTTTCTATAATAAAATTTAGATACTTTGATTTTAAAGAGAATGCTCTTTGCATTGCCATTTCTGTTGAAAAGGGCTGTTTTCTAAGAGATTCTTTATTTGCACCTTTAGTACATGCTCCTAAATATATTGTGTCACCCTCAGAAATTTCGTGAGCTTTCCCATTTCTTATTTTGGTTACTATAGTTGTCCAATCATCTTTAATGATTTTTAAATCAGCAGGTGGGAACCTCCAGAGACGTACAATCTTAAAAATGTAGTCAATATCTATTTTCTCAGACTCGTGGATATAGAATAGGAGTAGTAAGTGGTTATTTTTTTTCCAAAATGTACTTGTAGAGAAACTAAATGCATGTTCCTCATCATAGTTTATTATACTAAATACTAAACGTTCTTTCGAAACAAGACCTCTTTGTATTTGTTTAAGAGGAGTGGTTTTTATTTCTACACCAAGCTCTTGTAAATCTGGTAAAGCATCTGAATTGTTTTCAATAAAGAAAAACATTTCTTCTACTTTTTGACCTAAACCACCTTTCCCTTTGTATTCATGCTCTACTATATCAGCTGGAATTACCTCACGTAATGTTTTTCCTTCTATTGTTTTAGCATAATTGATAACAGAATGAATATCTGTTTTATCATATGGTAATTCTGTGAGAAGGAATTTCATTTACATAATTTTAAATCCTTTTAAGCAAGGCTGCACCTATTTTTTCAATAACACCAACCACTAATGCATTCCCCATAAAAAAAGCTCTTTTTGTATCGGAAACACCTTCAAGTTGGGTATGATTATCAGGGAACATGTTTAGACGCTCCAATTCAACTGGAGATAATCTTCTATATCCTTTGGGAGTCTGAATGACATGCTTGAATCTTGAAGGAGACGCACCACCCTCGCCTGTGATTATAGTTCTTGAAGGCCTATCCAATGCGTCAGGAAATACCATTCCACCTTCAGTATAATTATATTCAAAACCATCAGCATTTTTCCGAACCTCTTTTTTTGGGCCTTTTAGATATTCCCATTTTTGCAAGTCCTTTTCATTGATATAATATTCACTAGTAACTTCTCCATTTTGGATAATGTCCTTTAGAACTATGGAATTACCATTGTATTCTGGAGTTGTCTTCATTGTGGTTACAAGAGAATCAATCATTACACCACTATTTTCAAAGATGGTGGCTTTACCATTTTTATTGAATTCATTAGAAATTGAAACAACATCTCCTTCTAATTTAAATTCTATTGGATTATGCGATTCTTTTAATGCTGAAGGGAATGTATTTACAAAAACACCATCTTCTAAAATCCACTTTGTTCCTTCTGTTTTTTTAATTTCTTTATAAAGTTTTGTAGATTTTAGAAATGCTAAGATAAATATCCTTCTTCTTCTTTGAGGCATACCATATTCAGCTGCATTAATGATTTTCCACTCTACAGCATAACCTAAATCATCTAGACTCTTTAATATGATTGCAAAATCACGTCCTCTCTGTTTTGATGGAGAATTAATTAGTCTATCAACATTTTCTAAAAAAAGGAATTTGGGCTTATTTTTTTTCTCAGATAAAATTTTGTGAATTGACCACCATAAAACGCCTTTCTTTCCAATCAACCCCTTTGAATTCTTAAGTGTTGTAGCAACTGAATAATCCTGACACGGAAATCCACCCACTAGCATATCATGATCGGGAATTGTAGAAACATCTACAGTTGAAATATCTTGATTAGTATGACCTTCTTTCCCAAATCGGTGTTCATAAACCAATGAAGCATGTTGTGTTTTGGTAGATGGTTCCCATTGGTTGCTCCATACTACAGCATAAT
>CAMFKK010000116.1 GCA_945957225.1 uncultured Sphingobacteriia bacterium
GTTCAGACGCTATTTCTGCCTTAAGGGGTTATGCCAATAGCCAATTAAAAAATAGCTCTATTGTTTTCTCGGCAGGGATGAATCCAAGATTGTATAATTATTTAGAGTCTTTCTCAGAATTTGATGTAAATGAAAATGGAGACTTTAATAAGAAAATTATTATCAAGGTAAGTGACTATAGATCTGCACTGATTCAAGGAAAATACCTGGCAAAAAAGGGTTTATGGGTAAGCGAGTTTAGGGTAGAGTCTGGACTAAACTGTGGTGGACACGCTTTTGCAACTGACGGCATATTGCTAGGACCTATTTTAGAAGAGTTCAAACAAAACAAACAGGAACTTATTGATGCTTTGTTTGAAATTTATAATGCGGCTCATTTAAAGAAAAGTGGAAAAGAATTTAAATATCCGCCAGCCATTAGATTCACTGTTCAAGGTGGTATTGGAACCCATGAAGAAGATGCCTACCTACACAGTTATTATGAGTTTGACGGAACTGGCTGGGGTACGCCCTTTCTATTAGTACCTGAAGCAACTACCGTAGATGACGCCACTTTAAAACTATTGGCTGGAGCAAAGGACAAAGACGTAAAGCTTAGTCATGTGTCTCCTTTGGGTGTGAGATTTCATTATCTAAAAGGTACTAGCTCTGAAGTTGAAAAATTAATGCGTATTGAGAAAGGAACGCCAGGTAGCCCATGTACAGAAAAGCACTTGAGTTTTAATACAGAATTTACTACTGAGCCCATTTGTACTGCGTCCATCAAATACCAGCAGCTCAAAATAGCCCAATTAAAAACTATGGGTCTGCCTGAAAAAGTATTGGAAAAGCAAGTCAATGATTTATTGGAAAAAGAATGCCTTTGTGTGGGGTTGAGTAATTCTGCCGCCATTAACTATTCTCAAACCTTTGTCAATAAATTAGGTGCAGTAACCATTTGCCCTGGACCAAATATTGTAAACTTTAATAAGACGGTTTCATTGCAATCCATGTCTGACCATATTTATGGTAGAACCAATATCTTGGGTAATACCAATAGGCCTCATATGTTTGTGGCAGAATTATATCTCTATATTGATTTCTTTAAAGAACAATTATTAGAAGATATAGAAACAGAACAGTTTGAGAAAAAGCGTAAGTTTTATATTGGCTTTTGTCAAAACCTGCGTTCAGGTATTGCTTATTACAAAGGCTTAAAAGGCTTAAGCGATGAAACCAAACTTAAGTTGGACAAAGACTTGGAGGCAGCTTCTTTAGAATTGGATTATTTGAATTATCAATACGAGATTATTACCAATTCTTAAAACTTGGTTATAGCAGACAATAGTTAAAAGCCGCCCAATTAAATGAGCGGCTTTTTATTGTTGCTGTTACAGGATAATTTGCAAGTTTTTAGTTTTGGAAATCACTGATTTATAGGCATATTGCACTAATTAATGCATCCACTATCCATCACATACAATGACCGGACCCTCTTTCATCTGTTGCGTCATTTTGAAAGTATCAATGAAGGCGCCATTGCTTGTTTGTTAAATAGGGGCTATCAACAACAAGAGATTGATACGGCTTTGCAAATTCCTGGATCTAGGTTTCATGCAGACTTTGCACAGGATCTTAAAAGCCTCCAGCAACAATGGAACCTAGGCCAATTAATTAGTCAGCAAACATTTGGTGGCTATTTGCATGTGCAGTTAAAATTCAATCCCAAACTTTATCCCGTTGGAATTGGAAAACTGGCAGTTGTGCCTATTGCTGATCTTTCCAAACTAAGGGCAAGTGCCGTATTTATAAAAAAAAATAGAGGGATGCTTTTGCAGCACACAAAAGTGGGTGAATTGCCCCATACATGGGAAATGATCTTGGTGCTGAAACCTCAAAAAAACTACCAATTATTAATCACTGCTTTTCCTGGAACTGGGGCATTGCCCATTCCCCATACAAAGATGAAGGAGGCTGATTTCAAAGCCAGTAGTCATTTTTGGGAAAACCATGCTTTTTTAGAATTGGCATAGCCCATAGGTACTTATTCTCTGTATCTCCTACATTGGAATAGTCTTTAAAAACTGAAATAAATAGCAAGAAGATTTTGTTTGTTTCTTTAGGTCATGATGCCATGGAATACCATTTTTTATTATTTCAAGTACTTAACTGGTATTAATTATTGATAACCATTATTTTGAAAAAGGATTCATTAATTTTTCTATCATTTTTGACTAGAATTTGGATTTGATCTTGTTGAATATTTTTTTTAATGAATGTGCATAACCCTGACACAGTCTTTTGGCTTTTCCACATTTTAGTTTATATTTATTTTCTATAATATAGTTATCTAATAAGCCCCAAAACTAACACAGTTGATCTTACCTGTTTTTAATAGGTGTAGCTAGTTTAACAGTTAGTGCAAGAGATGACTTGAACTATTAATTGTTCATTCTATGAAGCCTATTTTTAAAGTAGCCCTATCTATTTTTGCGCTTTTTATATTCCATTATTCCGTTTTTGCACAAACAAGTATTAGTTCTTTTAGTCCTACATCGGGTCCAGTAGGAACTTTAATTACTATTAATGGATCTAATTTATCTGACCCCGATTTTGTTAGTATTGGAGTGGGAGATGCCATTGTTTTGAATAGTTCCCCAACAAGAATACAGGCGATTGTTATGCCAGAATGTAGAACCGGTGTGTTGAGTTTGAGGGCTGGTGGTAGAACTGTAGACGCTCAAAATGTCTTTACAGTTACTTCAAATAACCTTCCTAATGCTCAGGATGGCAATAAATTAGTTGGTGGAAATAGCGTTTTTGCCAGACAGGGTGCTGCCGTTGCTATTAGTGCAGATGGGAATACGGCTATTGTGGGCGGTTTTGGAGATGATATGAATAAGGGGGCAGCTTGGATCTTTACTAGATCAGGAGGTATCTGGTCACAACAAGGGCAAAAATTAGTTGGGTCTGGTTGGGTTGCTGTACCCAATCAAGGGTATTCAGTAGCCATTAGTGCAGATGGAAATACGGTTGCAATTGGGGGGAATACGGACAATGGTAATAACCAAGGCAAAACAGGTAGAGGGGCGGTTTGGGTATTTACAAGAGTAAATAATTTTTGGGCACAACAGGGATCTAAATTAACCGCCTCAGATGGAGATCAGAATTCCCAGTTAGGTAAATCAGTTGCATTAAGTGCAGATGGGAATACGCTTTTGGTAGGTGGCAATTTTGATAGAACGGATCCATTTAACGGAAAAGCCAATGGTGCTGCTTGGGTATTTACCAGGTTTTTTGGTCAGTGGAGACAGTTTGGAAGCAAGATGGTTCCAACTGACAATACTGGCTATGCGCAGTTTGGAACTTCAGTAGCCCTAAGTGCAGATGGTAAAACGGCGGTAATTGGTGGAGAAGCTGATGATAGTAATAGGGGGGCAGCCTGGGTGTTTAATAGAAGAACAAGTGGATTTTTTCAGGATGTTCCCAAATTAAACTTTCCTTCTGATGGAACCACCATTAGAAGAATGGGTACATCTGTTTCAGTAAATGCCAATGGAAATTTTTTAGTTGTTGGCGGTTTAAGTGATGATAGAGTAGCTGCTTGGGTATATAGTAAAGTGGGTGGGCAATGGTCTTTGGATGCGCCTAAGATAATGGGTGCTGGTTTGAAAAATATTGGATTCAATCCCCATGTAAGTATATCTGGAGATGGTTATTTAGTGGCTGTTTCTGGAGATTTGGATAATAGTACCACTGGGGTGGCAACTTTATGGAAGAGGGCCATTGGTTCTTGGAGGGAGTCTGGTAATTTGCCTTTAGGTACACCTGTTGCCAATTCTTATTTTCAAGGTGCTGCTGTTGTACTTAGTTTAGATGGTACTACTGCCATCAGTGGAGCTCCTGGAACCAATGGCAATAATGGGGCTAGTTGGATTTATAAAACCTTACAACAGGGTGCTGTTCCACAAATTAATACGCCAGTCAATAATAGTACGGGTAATGGTCCCAAGCCTTTGATCAGTGGAACTGCTGAGCCTATTGCTACAGTGAATATTTATATTGATGGTTCCTCTATTCCAATTCAGGTTGTTGCCAACGCTGTAGGGGATTGGTCCTATACACCAACCTCTAATTTATCAGATGGGACCCATACTGTTGCAGCTACATCCACAGTTTCAGGTACTACAAGTAATAGTTCAGCAATAGTCTATTTTAGTATAGTTTCTCCTGAGCCAACCATTAGTTCAATTAATCCTGGTGCAGGGCCAGTTGGAACACTGGTAACTATTACAGGTAATAATTTGAATAATCCAGATTTTGTAAATATTGGAGGCGTTGATGCAATTGTTGTGAATAGTAGTTCAAATAGCATTATGGCTATGGTTATGCCAAATGCGGTTTCTGGGGCTGTCAGTTTGGGTAGTGCTAATAAAACAATTACCGCTTCGTCCAATTTTACTGTGACTCCAACCTTGGTGCCCAATACCCAGGAGGGTAGTAAATTAGTTGGTAATGGAGGTTTTAATCCCAAACTAGGATGGTCTTTAGCCGTTAGTGCAGATGGAAATACTGCAGTAGTTGGTGGTTATGCCGATGACGGTTATGTTGGAGCTGCTTGGGTTTTCAATAGGCAAAATGGTGTTTGGCGCCAACAAGGAAATAAGTTAGTTGGTTCTGGTTTTGTAAATACGCCATCCCAAGGATATTCAGTAGCTATAAGTGCCGACGGTAATACTATTGCAATTGGCGGAAACGCTGATGCAGGTTATGGCCCAGGAAAAGGCGCGGTTTGGATCTTTACAAGATTTTCTAATCAATGGTACCAACAAGGAAGAAAACTAGTTGGATCGGGTGGTAGTGGTAATGCGCAGTTTGGAACTGCTCTTTCTTTAAGTGCAGACGGTAATACACTAATGGTTGGGGCTCCAAATGAAAATGGAGGATTGGGAGCAGCCTATGTTTTTACAAGGGTAAATGATACTTGGTCGCAATTTGGTAGGGTGTTAATTCCTGATGATAATGCGGGCTATCCCGAATTTGGTAAATCTATTGCCATTAGTTCAGATGGTAAAACAGCTGTTATTGGTGGTAATAAAGATGGAAATACCGGTGCTACTTGGGTATTTAAAAGATATAGTACTGAGTTTGCACAAGATGCTGATAAATTGGTGGCAAAGCCAGATGCTACCAGACTTCAGAAAGAAGGATCTTCTGTGGCTATAAGTGCAGATGGCAATACCATCATTTCTGGAGGTCTTAGTAACAATAATCCAGCTGCTTGGATATTTGTAAGAAAGAATGGTCTTTGGTCTCAGCAAAGTGGAACATTGTATAACCCCAATGCCATAGTTTCATCATCTGTAGTTTCTTTAAGTGCCGATGGTAATGCAGCAATTTTAGCAATTGGTATAGATGATGCCAGTATTGGTTCGGCTATTACTTTTAAAAGGGTTGGAACCAATTGGCAGCAAGCAGGTAATTTGCCATTGGGTACAGGGGCAATTGGAGCGGCATTGCAGGGTTTATCTGCAGCTGTGATAAGCTCTGATGCTACTACTGCTTTGGTTGGTGGTTCTCAAGATAATCAAAGTCAAGGTGCTGTATGGGTATACAAATATGCTGCCAGAACTTCACCTCCAATTATCATCGCGCCAGCCATAAATGCCATTCTTCAAACAGCACAACCGGTAATTAGTGGTACTGCTGAATCCAATGCCGTCATTAATTTATTCATAGATGGTTCAACCAATCCCATTAGAGTGAATGCCAATCCAGACGGGACTTGGCATTATACTCCTGTTAATCCATTATCAGAAGGTGGACATACTGTTGCAGCTACTGCTACTGCCAATGGCACAACAAGTATTCTTTCTGATATCATCAATTTCACTGTGGATAGTAAACCAGCAAGTTTACTTTATGTTTCTATTTCCAGTAATAATTCTGATAGTTCCAAAGCTAGTATTGGAAACAGAATTACTTTAAGTTTTACTGCTAGTGAAAAAATTACTCCACCTACTGTAAGTATTGGAGGAATAAAAATAACGGCTACTAATATTGCCAATAATCAATGGACTGCAACTGTGGATGCTAATGCTTTAACAGATGGATTAGTTTCATTTCAAATTGGATTCAGAGATTTGGGTAATAATCCTTCTGCAGATATTAGTGCTACTACCAATCAAAGCTCTGTAACAGTAGATAAGACAGCTCCCAAAATTTTGAGTATTACAAGATTGGATGCTTCTCCTACCAATGCTGCCCAAATTAGATTTAGGGTACTCTTTAGTGAACCAGTAAAAGGCGTCATACTTTCTGACTTTAGTCCATTTGTTACCGGAGCAGTTACAGGAGCAAGTCTTCAGTCAATTTCAGGTTCTGGAGATTCCTATATTGTTACAGTGAATAGGGGCCAAGGTGCTGGTACTTTAAATTTAGATTTTAATGTAGGTCTTTCTATTGTAAAAGATTTGGCAGGTAATGATATTAGGTTAAGTTATAAACTTGGTGAAATTTATACTATTGTGGTGGGTGCTGTAAATGTGATAGGTACCATACAGCCATTTTCCATTTGTGCCGGAGCGGCTTCTGCAGCCCAAAGTTTTCAAGTGAATGCAAATGGACTCACTGGTGAGTTGGCAATAGACGCACCAACCGGATTTGAAGTTTCTTTAGCGGCTAGTGCTGGATTTGGTCCTTTTGTAGATATTTTGCCTACCAATGGAAATATTCCCAATACCACCATCTATGTTAGAACGGCAAGATCACTTAGTGTAAATGCCAATGAGCAATTATACCTGTCAACACAGAATTTGGGTAGACAAACCATTTCATTAATTGCTACGGTATCTTCAGCTATCACAACTCCAGTTATTAGCAATGTTGGTTCTACCAGTATTTGTAGTCCTGGTACTGTAGTGCTTAACAGTAATGCGGCTTCTGGAAATCAATGGTATCGTGATGGGAATTTAATTGCAGGAGCTAATGCAAGTAGTTTTACAACAAGTACCACTGGAGGATACTCTGTTGTTGTCACAAGCGGGGCTTGTGCTAGTAACCCTAGTAATGTGATTGCAGTTTCTGTAAATACAACTCCAGCAATTCCGGTAATTAGCACTGTAAAATCAACAACAGTTTGTGAAGGAGCTTCAGTTCCATTATCAGTTTCCAATCAATCAGGTAATACTTGGTTCAAAGATGGAGTTGTGATTCCAGGGGCTACGGGATCTATTTATCAAGCAACAAGTACAGGAGCCTATTCGGTTCAAATGGCCAATGGTTCTGGAT
>CAMFKK010000117.1 GCA_945957225.1 uncultured Sphingobacteriia bacterium
AGATAGGCTCCGGTCTCGTGGGCTCGGAGATGTGTATAAGAGACAGGGGGTGGTTTTCATTTTATTCCAGATTTGTTAGGGATTCCAAATCCTGATAATCAACCATTTGCCGAATATTGGATGGGTGCACACCCATCAGCCTCTTCAAAATTGCAAGCACCTGAAGGGGAAATTTCCTTAAAAGACCTAATACAAAAAGATCCTGAAGCTGCTTTAACAAAAGAAGTCTATCAGAAATTTGGAGAACTGCCTTATTTATTAAAGGTCTTGGATGTTAAAGACATGTTGTCTATACAAGTACATCCAACAAAAGCGGAGGCTGAAAAAGGGTTTGACGCGGAAGAAGCTGCTGGAATACCTATTAATGCTCCTAATAGAAATTATAAAGACCGTAATCACAAACCTGAAGTCATGGTTGCATTGAGTGATTTCTGGCTTTTGCATGGGTTTAAAGAAAAAACGCTTTTAGAGAAGACACTTGAAGAAGTACAAGAGTTTAATATTCTGCTGCCTTTATTTAGAAGAGAGGGCTATCTAGCATTATACCAGTTTGTGATGGAAATGAGCCAGGCAGAAGTCAATTCTTTTTTAATGCAGGTGGTGAAAAGAGAAATTCGCAAAAAAATGGATGGTGAATTAACCAAGGCTGATCCAGGATGGTGGGTAGCCAAACTTTTTGAAAATGGACAGCCTATTGGCGATATTGACAAAGGTGTATTCTCCATCTATTTTTTCAATATTGTCAACGCCAAACCAGGTGAAGCTGTATTTCAGGGAGCAGGCTTGCCACATGCTTATTTAGAAGGACAGAATATTGAATTAATGGCCAATAGCGACAATGTTTTAAGGGGAGGATTAACTCCCAAATACATTGATGTGCCAGAACTCATGAAACATACCCTTTTTGAGGGAATTATTCCCAATGTGATGAAGGGGAATGAAATTAGAATTGGTGAAAAGAATTACCCTTGTCCAGTTCCAGACTTTGCAATTAGTAAAATTAGCTTACATAGCAATAGTAGTTATTCCAATAGTACGGAGGCTTTGGAATTGTTTATTGTAACAGAAGGCGGGGCTGTTATTAATAACCACTTAGTTGTTAAGAAAGGGGAGGCGCTTTGTATGTTGCCAGGTGCAGCTTACCATATTCAAAGTTCTGGGGAATGTACTTTGTACAAGGCATTTGTATAGCTTATACCCGCGTTCTTCACAAATTGCTAAAAAACCTTTTATCGAATCCATTTTCGCCTATTTTTGCCCTGAAATTGACAATAATGAAATTGAATAGAAACCTCTTAATCTCTTTAATACTGTTAGTAGTAGTTGCAGCAGTTTATCGTATTATACCCAATAGACCATATGGGTTTGCACCACAAATTGCCATGGCTTTGTTTGGTGGAGCTTTTTTTGTAAAGAACAAACAATGGGCTTTTGCTTTACCAGTGCTTTCAATGTTTCTTTCAGATGTATTATATCAAGTCATTTATAGTCTAGGATATTCTGATATCCAAGGCTTCTATAGTGGCCAATGGATGAACTATTTGTTAATTGCTTCTTTAACTGTATTTGGTTTCATGATCAGTGAAATGAAAATTGGCAAAGTGGTTTTAGCTAGCCTTGGTGCTCCAACGGTTTATTTCTTTTTGTCAAATGGTATGGTCTGGATGGGAAATGGTGGTTATAATCATCCCAAAACTTTTAATGGTTTAATCCTCACTTTAACCGATGGTATTCCATTCTATCAGAATTCTCTAGCAGGTACCATAGTTTTTTCTGCTATCTTATTTGGTGGATATTATTTTCTTAGAAATGCTTATGGAAATAAGCAAAGAGCTTAATTCTATGATGAATATATAAATGAAAAAGCCGCAGTAATGCGGCTTTTTTTATGATTGATTTTCTAACTCATACCCTTCATCCGCCAATAGATTACCACCATCTGCAGCAGCTGTTGCAAGCTCATCACATCGGTTGTTTAGGGCATTATCAGCATGTCCTTTTACCCAAACAAATCTTAGCTGAAAATCTTTTCTCAGACGGTGAAATGCTAACCATAGGTCTTTGTTTTTTTTGCCACCCCTAAAATCTGTTTTGATCCAATTGTCCAACCATTTTTTTTCAACAGTATTGACAACGTATTGACTATCGGTATAGATAGTTGCTGCAATATTTTTTTTGTTCAATGATTCAAGTGCCCTAATTACAGCAAGTAATTCCATGCGATTATTGGTGGTTAACCGATACCCACATGAGAGTTCTTTTCTAGCCTGTCCCCAAATTAAAACTACACCATAGCCACCCCTTCCTGGGTTGCCCCTAGATGAACCATCTGTATAAATGCGCAAAGGATGTTTTTCTTCCATATGATATGCTACTCATTAATAAGATAATGCCCCTTTAAATAGGTGATAGCTTTTCCTGTCATCGCTACGCGATTGCCTAATAAGGCTAATTGCAAATAGCCTTTTCTGGCAGATAATTGAATGGCAGTTAGACTTGTTTTCTGAAAATGCGCTGCCCAATAAGGTGTCATAATGGTATGGGCTGAACCCGTTACGGGGTCTTCATTGATGCCACTTTGTGGATAAAAACACCTTGATACAAAATCACTGTCAATTCCTTTGGCTGTAACTATAACTCCTCTTGCGGGTACTTTGGCTAATTTGCTAAAATTGGGACTCAAGTCTAGTAAGGCTTGTTGGTTTGGCAATACCACCATATAGTCAAAAGAAGTTTTATAAACTGGAGCCAATTCTATCCCCAATCCTTCAAATAAACCCTCTGGTACTTCATCTACTTCTTCAGGTGGGTTAGACGGAAAATTAAGGGTGATGGTTTGGTCTTCATTTCTAAAGACCTCTAAGGGACCACTTTTGGAATAAAAAACAATTTTATTGGATGGATACTGAAGAAGGGTAAATAAAACATGCGCCGACGCTAGTGTTGCGTGACCACACAATTTCACTTCTGTTCCTGGGGTAAACCATCGAATCCTATAACCATCGGCTTCAGGAACAAAAAATACGGTTTCGGAAAGATTATTTTCTACTGCCAATTGCTGCATGGTCTCATCTGGTAACCAAGTATCCAAGGGACAAACCGCTGCCGGATTTCCTCCAAACAATTGATCAGCAAATGCATCAACCACATAAATAGGATATTCCATTAAATGCTATGTATTAATATTTCAACAAAGAAACTTAAATAGCACAAGAATAGAACATTAGTGCCAAAAATAGCATGATTAAACTTGAAAGACACCTGTTTTAAATGCTTCCATCTCTGGGTTATGATTGGCTGCGCCAATAGCTTCTGAGATCAAGGTTCTAGTATCTCTTGGTTCAATGATAGCATCTACCCAAAGTCTTGCAGCTGCATAAAAAGGAGAAGTTTGTTTTTCGTATTTATTTTTTATGCCGTCTAACAATTTTTTTTCTTCTTCTGGGCTAATCACTTGCCCTTTAGATTTTAAAGCACTTACCTGAATTTGTAGCAGTGTATTAGCCGCTTGGTCTCCACCCATAACAGCAATTCTTGCAGATGGCCATGCATAAATAAACCTAGGATCATAAGCTTTTCCGCACATGGCATAATTGCCAGCTCCAAAACTATTGCCTATGATAATGGTGATTTTGGGTACTACGGAATTGGCCACGGCATTCACTAATTTTGCACCGTCTTTGATGATACCACTATGTTCACTTCTACTACCCACCATAAAACCTGTTACGTCTTGCAAGAATACTAAGGGAATCTTTTTTTGATTACAATTCATAATAAATCGCGCAGCTTTATCGGCACTATCATTATAAATCACGCCACCAATTTGCATCTCGCCTTTTTTGTTTTTGCTAACCAATCGTTGATTAGCCACAATGCCAACTGACCATCCATCAATTCTTGCGTAGCCGCATAAAATGGATTTGCCATAGTCTTGTTTAAACTGATCAAATTTGCTTTCATCCACCAATCTTTCTATGATTTCCAACATATCATAGGGTTTGGCATTGCCCACAGGCATTTGACCTAGTATCTCTTCGGTTGCTTTTTTGGGTAGGATAGGAGTTGATCTATTAAATCCTGCTTTGGGTTTGTCTCCTAAACTTCCCATTAATAATTTGATATGGTCTAAACAGGCTTCTTCAGTTGGGAATTTATAGTCTGCAATCCCACTAATTTCTGTATGTGTAATAGCTCCACCAAGGGTTTCATTGTCAATATTTTCTCCAATAGCTGCTTTTACCAAATAGGATCCAGCTAAAAAGATACTTCCATTGCCTTCAACCATTAGCGTCTCATCACTCATGATGGGTAAATAAGCGCCACCCGCAACACAGGCCCCCATAACTGCGGCAATTTGTGTAATACCCATGGCACTCATTCTGGCATTGTTTCTAAAGACTCTCCCAAAATGTTCCTTGTCCGGAAAAATCTCATCCTGCATGGGCAAATAAACACCCGCGCTATCTACCAAGTAAATAATGGGTAGTCTATTTTCCATGGCAATTTCTTGCATGCGTAAATTTTTCTTACCCGTTATAGGGAACCAGGCACCAGCTTTAACAGATTGGTCATTGGCCACAATTACCGCTTGTTGACCATTGATATAGCCAATTCCTGCAACCGTGCCTCCAGCTGGACAACCACCCTCTGCTTCATACATTTCAAAGCCTGCAAATGCCCCAATTTCTACAAAGGGTTTTTCACTGTCACAGAGATAGGCAATTCTTTCCCTGGCATTGAGTTTATTGCGCTCCTTTTGTTTGGCCATGGATTTTGCCCCGCCACCCAAATGAATTTGCTGTAAATATTGGTTGGTTTTACTAATCAATAGTTTCATCCAATCTTCATTGCTATTATAAGTGGTATCCATATGCGAACATTTGTTAGTAAAGCAAATATAGGGGCAAGAACTGGCTTATGGGTCAAAGCTCCCCTTGATTTTAACGCAACCTTAGTAGCTGCAATAATTGGGCTATATTTATACTATGTCGTACGATTATATTATAGTGGGGGCTGGATCAGCTGGTTCAGTATTAGCCAATAGATTAAGTGAAAACCGGGCCAACAAAGTATTACTACTTGAAGCAGGAAAACCGGATAAAAAATTAGAAATTCAGATACCTGGTGCATATACCAAGCTAAACCATAGTGATGTGGATTGGGCTTTTTGGTCAGAACCCCAAGAACATGTTTTGGGTAGAAAAATCTTTATCCCAAGGGGCAAAACTTTAGGAGGCAGTAGTGCTACCAATGCAATGGCTTATGTTAGGGGTAACAAGGCTGATTTTAATGAGTGGGCTAGTTTGGGTAATCCTGGATGGGATTATGATTCAGTGCTACCATACTTTAAAAAATCAGAACGCAACGAACAATTAGGAGAGCCTTATCATGGTCAAGAGGGCTTGTTGAATGTGACATTCTCCAAACAGCCTTCTGATTTAGCAGCTGTTTTCATTGATGCCTGCAAAGAAAATGGGATACCTGAAAACCCAGATTACAATGGAGAAGACCAAATTGGAGCAAGTCTGTTACAATTCACTATAAAAAATAACCAAAGACATAGTACCGCAAAAGCTTTTTTAAAACCAATCATGAATAGACCCAATCTCTTGGTTAGAACGGGTGTATTGGTTAAAAGGGTTATCATAGAAGATGGGGCAGCGGTTGGTGTTGAAGTGCTAACCCATGATAGCAATTCAGAAAGAATCAATTGCAATAAAGAAGTGATACTTTGCGCGGGAGCTTTACAATCGCCCCAGCTTTTAATGCTTTCTGGCATTGGGGATCAGGCGGAATTGAGGATGCATGGTATTGATGTATTAAAGCATTTACCCGGGGTGGGAAAAAACCTCCAAGACCATGTTTGGTCAGGAGTAAGTGGCTTGTCCAATATACCCACTGGGAATAGTTTGATCAAGCCTTGGAATATGTTCAAAGCTTTGGTACAACACCAATTGTTCAAAAAAGGCCCTTTGGGAAATAGCCCATTAGAAGCCAATGCATTTATCAAATCTGATCCTTCTTTGGATAGGCCAGATATACAACTTCATTTTGCCCCAATTGGCATAGCAGATGATTATTCTACCGATATTTATCGCTTAGAAACCTTTGCAAAACAGGATGGCTTTGGTATTTTATCAATTCTTATCAGACCGGAAAGTAGGGGATATATTGCCTTAAATAGTGCCAATCCAAAGGAAGCTCCCCTTATTCAACCCAATTTACTGAGTAGTCCAAAAGACAAGGAAATCTTATTAAAAGCTTTAAAACAGTCCATTGCTATAGTCAATATGGAAAGTTTTAAAGCTATTTGCCCTGAAGGAGTTGCTTTTCCAGCATTACCTGCTAGCGATGAAGCATTGATGGAACATATGCTGAAAAGTTTGGAAACCTTATACCATCCCGTGGGAACCTGTAAAATGGGAATGGATGCCATGTCCGTGGTTGATGCTAGCCTTCAAGTAATAGGGATTAGAAAATTACGGGTGGCCGATGCTTCCATAATGCCCACCATTGTATCGGGAAATACCAATGCGGCCGTAATCATGATTGGCGAAAAAGCTGCCGATATGGTTCTTCACCAATAAAATTTGCCATTTATTGTGTTTGAAATACACATTGTTTTGTTTAGCTTTACAATACAAAAACGAGGACCTTGGATACGGAAAAAAAGAGGATGGCAAAATCGCCTGTAATGCCAGCGGTTAAAAAAGCTGCACCCAAAAAAGTGGCAGCTACTGCAACAGCAAAAAAATCTGTTAAAACAAAAATAGTATTAGAAAAATCTAATGGCCAAAAGCTGCAAACCATACAGTTCCAATTAAGATATCATACGGTTTACGGACAAACTATTTTTGTAACAGGCAATCATCCTTTGTTGGGGAATGGCGATTTGCAAAAAGCAATTCCTTTACAATACCAAAATGATGATTTATGGTCTGTTGCAATTGACTTTAGTGCACATGAACTAACCCAAGATCTTCAGTATCAATACATGATCCAAAATACAGATGGGTCCAATAGCTTAGACGCAGGAAATGACAAAAGAATTGTAACGGCTCAATGGAATTGTGCCCATTTAATTAGTATTGATTCCTGGAATTTTGGCGGCTATTTTGAAAATGCTTTTTATACAGAACCCTTTGCCAATGTGCTTTTAAAGGCCAATTGGACTGCTGTTAAAGTCACTGTTCCTAAAAAGACCACGCATGTGTTTAAAGTTAAAACCCCATTACTGCCCAAAGGTCAAACAGAATGTTTGTT
>CAMFKK010000118.1 GCA_945957225.1 uncultured Sphingobacteriia bacterium
ACGCGATAGGCTCCGGTCTCGTGGGCTCGGAGATGTGTATAAGAGACAGCCCAACATCCAACGCCAGTCATTGGCCCCGCCAACTCCTTGTAAAAAATAATTAGAGAGAAAAGCTATTAAGATTCCGAACACAATATTGAACTGGTACAAAGCACCAAGTGTGCCCCTAGTCTTGGGTGTAGAGATTTCTGAAATATAAATAGGTGCCACTACTGATGATACCCCAATACCTACGCCACCCATAAAACGGAAAAAGGAAAACACGTAGGGGTCATTGGCAAGTGCTGATCCAAATGCTGAGACCGCAAACAAGATGCCCACCCAGAGTAATACTTTTTTTCTACCATATTTTTCAGTGGGGATTCCACCAAACAAAGCGCCCACAACGGTTCCCCATAATGCCATAGACATGATAAAGAATCCATGAAATAGGGGACTAGTATGCCAGAGTTCTTTAATGGGTTGATTGGCTCCGGAAATCACCACGGTATCAAAACCAAAAATAAATCCGGCAAGCGCTACCACAATGGACCAGCGCAGGAGTTTCTTGTTATTCATATGCAATCGTTCTTGGAACAGTAAGATAAGCAAAGCCCGAGACATTTGCCTCATCCATTCGCTCTCAAACGATTGCTGTGAAAATCTAAGATTTATTAAGCAGGCTAGCTGCTTTAATCAGGTCTTCGGGGGTATCAATCTCCACACCCATGTATGCTGTTACCACCATCTTTAAAGGAATCCCATATTCTAAGTAGCGGAGGCATTCAATTTTCTCAGCAGCTTCTAGTGGCGTCATGGGCCAGTTAGTAAACTGCATCAATGCATCCTTTCTAAAAGCATAGACCCCAATATGTTCATAATAGGTAATGGCTAGTTCTTGATTACGTGGATAAGGAATTACGCTGCGCGAGAAAAACAGGGAATTCATATTTCTGTCCACGGCTACTTTTACATAGTTGCTGTCTTCAATATTTTTCTGGTCTTTCAAGACTTGCATCAAGGATGCCACTTGCACTTTTGCTCCATCTGCTCCCTGAAAAACTGCTAATAATTGTTCTAGTGGTTGCTTTTGTACAAAGGGTTCATCACCCTGCACGTTTACAATAATATCAATGTCCAGACCCGCTGCTGCTTCCGCAATTCTATCGCTTCCGCTTTCGTGTTCGCGCTGACTCATGATGGCTTTGCCACCATTGTCAGTAATCTCTCTATAAATGATTTCGCTATCCGTAACCACATATACATCGTCAAACAAACCAGTTGCCAAAGTATTGTCATAGGTATGGCGGATCACGGTTTTGTCTCCCAGGGGCTGCATGAGCTTTGCAGGAAAACGCGTGGCTGCATATCTGGCGGGAATAAAAGCGGCGATTGTCATGAAGAAAGTTTTTGCAAAGAAACAGCTATCGGCTCAATAATCTGTTTTCACTTTTCCATCAAAGGGAATCTTTAACTGAAATCCTAGGTTTTCATCCTTGCTATTATCCAATACATCCAATCCATATTTTACTTGGTCAACAGGTGTATGGTCATAGGTTTGAAAAAGTCTATCCCAGATAGAAAAAATATTGCCGTAATTACTATCCGTTTGTGGTCTTTCAAAATGGTGGTGCACTTTATGCATATTGGGAGAGATAATCACCCAACTAATGGCATCATCCAACCATTGGGGCAAACGCATATTGGCGTGGTTAAACTGAGAGAGTACCGCACTCAGGCTTTGATACAACATGACCAACCACATGGGTGCTCCGCAAATAATAGTAGCCAATACCGCAAATACTGCACGGAAGACGCTTTCACCAGGATGATGTCTGTTAGCAGTAGTAGTATCTACATGGGTATCTGCGTGGTGAACCATATGGAATTTCCACATCCACTTCACCTTATGTTCTATAAAATGAATTAGGTAAGCGCCAATTAAATCCATGAGCAATAAACCCAGGATCATAAACAACCAAACCGGCATTTCCATGAGCTGCATCAACCCATATCTTTTTCCAACCACCCAGTCGCTGGCTTTAACCAATACTAAGGCAAAGGCAAAATTGATCACAATAGTAGTGAGGGTAAAAAAGATATTTAGCGCCGCGTGCCGCCATTTGTTGTACTGAAACTTAAATAGCGGAACTGCTCCTTCAATAATCCAGAAAAAACTAATTCCACCAGCCAGGATCAAAGCCCTGTGTAAACTTGGAATGGTTTCAAAATAATGTACAATGCTTTCTACCATGGCTGCAATTGATTAGGCTTCAATATACAAACAAATCGGCTTTAGCCTGCTCAATTAATTTACCAAATTTTGGTAAATAATAATATTGTTTTACTTTCATAAAATGATTCTAGTATAAGGATAAACAAGCACTCCCTATTTTTAAAATATGGAGGTGGTGTTTATTAATAAAAGTTTAAAGGACCTATTTCTTACAGGTAAAGAAAAAGGGAAACCTATATATGGAAAGGACTTAGTGAAATCCTATATAAAAAAAGTAACGATTATTATGGGCTGCGCCCATTCAAGGGATTTAGTGAATTTTAAGAGTTTGCATTTAGAAGCATTAGTTAAAGAGAAAAAATATAAAGGAATGCATAGTATCAGGGTGAATGATCAATATAGGTTAATCCTTAGGTTTATCAAATCATCTGAATCCATAGATAAAGACATTGTTGAAATAACAGAAATTCACGATTTAACGGATTATCATCAATAGTATAAAAATGGTAAAAGAATTAAAAACTATAATTAAACGCAAAGCAATTTATTCGGCTATTGCCATTCATCCTGGTGAGATATTGAAAGATGAAATTGAATCTAGAAACTTAGTTAAAACTCAATTTGCAAAAGATTTGGGTATTCTTCCAGGTCATTTGAGTGAGTTATTCAAGGGGAAGAGGCATATATCAGCAAGCTTGGCTTTGAAATTGCAAGACCTTTTACAAATTTCTGCTGAAACTTGGATGAACCTTCAAGTAAGACATGACTTATCTGTGGCCAGATCTTTAAAAAAATAATTCTATTAACAGCTGGTCAAAAAAAAGCGGCTGTTCCTAAAAGAGCAGCCGCTTTTATATTTTCTATTGAGAAACTTAGTTATTCAACATCAACGGCATCACCAACATCAGTAGGTCTTCACCTTCTGCTTGTTCGGTGGGTTTAATCAGACCCGCTTTGGTAGGGGTTGATAGTTCCATCTTCACGTCATCGGTATCAGCTGCGTTCAACATTTCAATCAAGAACTTGGCGTTAAAAGCAATTTGCAGGTCTTCACCATCATATTGGCAGTTCATGCGCTCATTACCTTCAAAACTAAAGTCCACATCCTGTGCAGCTAATTGCAATTCGCTACCGCTGATATTTAAAGCCACTTGGTTGGTGCTTTTATTAGAGAACACGTTTACGCGGCGTAGAGCACCTTGAAAATCTGCCTTGCTCACAATTAGTTTGTAAGGATTGTCAGTTGGAATGACCACTTTGTAATCAGGGAAACGCGCGTCAATCAATCGGCAAATCATTTGTGTAGAACCATGCTGCACAAATAAGTGATTGCCATTATAGCTCACGGTTAGTTCGTCTTCGTTATCAGGCAATGCGTTCTTCAACAGGTTCAAAGGCTTCTTAGGAACAATAAAGCTATCTACCTTGCTAGCCTTGGTGTCTGTGCGCTTGTAGCGAACCAAACGATGTGCGTCTGTTGCAACAAATTGAACACCGTCTTTGGTTAATTCAAAGAACACACCAGTCATAGCGGGTCTAAGGTCATCGCTGCTTACTGCAAACAAAGTCTTATTGATGGCTGTTAACAAAGCGCTGCTAGACATGGTAAAACCGGTAGTGTCGTCTGCAGCTGGCTCTTTTGGAAAATTGTCTGGATTCTCACCCATCACTTTGTACTTACCATTATCGCTGGTGATTTCAACCGCAAAGTTTTTGTCAATATTGAAAGTGAGTGGTTGCTCAGCAATATTCTTCAGGGTATCCAAGAGAATTTTTGCAGGGATGCAGACCTTTCCATTGGCCTTGCTTTCAACATCCATCTGTACGCGCATCACGGTCTCAAGATCGGTGGCTACTACATTCAATTTTTTATCCTCAATTTCAAAAAGGAAGTCTTCCAGTATGGGCAATACAGTATTGGCATTGATGACACCGCTGATCTGCTGCAGGTGTTTTAACAGGGAAGAGGAAGAGACAATGAATTTCATTCTGCAGAATTTAGGTTGGCAACAAACCTACTGTAAAATGTTAATATTCCACCATTAGAAATGGATGATTCTCAACAGATTTCTAGTAATGTGAATGAGTTGTGGATTGATATGGAAGAAAAACCTAATTAGCTAGTACAGAAAGCAGTTCTCTGTACTTGTCTCGGTTAATGGGTTTGATCACATAATCCGTAACGGGTTCATAGGTTTTGGACTTCTGAATATCGCTTTCATCCACCGAGGAACTCACCATATAGACCACAATCTGCTTGGGAAGCTCTTTGTAAAACAAGGAAAAAGCCTCTAAAAACTCCCAACCGTTCATCACGGGCATATTTATGTCAAGGAAAATAACATCTGGAAGGTTTTCTGGAACCTGGTTTTCTGGACTAATCAAGTAATCTATTGCTTCTTGTCCGTTGAAAAAAGTTTTGATACTATGGGTCAGACCAGTAGCTTCTAAAATCATTTTAGCAGTGAACTGGTAAATTTTATCATCGTCTATTAAACAAACATTGTGGCGAACATCACTCATACTACTTGCGTTATTGATTTAATTTGCAAACGGAACAACAGTAGGGAGGTACTTACAAATATAATGTTCTTATATTCCAATATCAAACTTAATTCATGCGTAAAAACTTGGGTCCGGAACAGGCTTTGCAAAAGATTAGGCAGTTTTGTGCCTATCAGGAGCGGAGTCATGCCGATACCAAGGACAAACTCTATGGCATGGGTTTGTACAAAACAGACGTAGAAAAAATCCTATCTACACTTATAGAAGAGAATTATCTCAATGAGGAACGTTATGCCCAGCAATTTGTAGGAGGTCATTTTAGACAAAAAAAATGGGGCAGGGTCAAGATAGAAGCAGCCCTCAAACAAAAAAGGGTCAGCGCCTACAATATTCGAAAAGCCATGAAAGAGATAGAGGAAGAAGCCTATCTGACTTGTTTGGCAAAACTGGCAACGGGCAAATGGGCCCTCTTGAAAAAAGAACAATACCTGAATAGGGTAGCCAAAACCACCAGTTTTTTATTGCAAAGAGGATTTGAACTCAATCTGATCCAAAGCGCTATAGCTAGGATCAGGTCTACCAATGAAGATTAATTGTAACTTGACCAAAATTTCCCTGATGCTCCGCATTCTGCTTTTGGCGCTTTTTTCTTCCCTATTATCTCTGCCAAGGCAAGTTTCCGCTCAGCGCAACGAATTGTCTTTTATCACAGAAAACGACGCTTTTCTTCTCCAATACCACGATGCCTATTATAGCAACGGCTTTATGGTTCAATTTAATAGGGCTGTTGCAAGCAAAAAATACAAAAAGCTGAGGAGTCTAGAAATTGGTCAACAAATCTATACCCCGGTGAATAGAGAGATCATTCCCATCAAGGGTATTGACCGTCCTTATTGTGGTTATCTCTACTTGAAATTTCAGGAAACCCAATTTTTCAAGAACAATGGATTTCTGCGTTGGTCTGCCAGCTTGGGTATGGTAGGTAAGCAATCAGGTGGGGAATCCTTGCAGAATAGCTATCATAGCATTTTCAAATACAAAAAATTTCTTGGTTGGGATTATCAAGTAGAAGATGCCATCACTGCAAATCTAGGTATGATCTATGCACCCATATCTTGGCAACCCACAAAAAAAATCAAAGCCATTCCCATCATCAAAGCCAATTGGGGTAATGCTTTTGTGAATGCAGGTGCTGGCGCCATGTTTACCTTGGGCATTTTTGAACAAAACCAAAAATCTACGCTCTGGAATGCAAGAGTCTCTAAGGGTGATGCAGGTTTTGAACAGGAAAAAGAATGGTTTCTCTTTGCCCAACCTGAATGGACCTGGCAAGACTATAATGCCACATTGCAGGGCGTAAAAAATGCTGCTCCTGGAAATGCCATTCTTTCTGACCCATTACCCTGGGTCTTTCAACAAAGCATTGGACTTTGCTATGCCAAAAAAGCAACCAGCATTAAAGCAGCTTGGGTCTATCAATCTAGAGAAACCAAAACACAGGTTGGTACCCAACAATATCTTTCGCTACAATTCAACTGGCGGTTTTAGTAATATTGTACCAAGCAATTCAAGTATATGTCTCAATTATTGGTTACACTAATACAGGCTAATCTTCAATGGGAAGACAAAGCGGCCAATTTGAAAATGTTGGAGGAACAAATCCAACATATTGTTCAGCCTACGCAACTGGTAGTCTTGCCAGAAATGTTCTCAACCGGGTTTAGCATGCAACCAGAAAAACTGGCTGAACCCATGGAGGGGCCATCTGTACAATGGATGCGGTCCATGGCCACCAAACACAAAATCATTCTAACAGGGTCATTGATTATTGAAGAAGCAGGCCAATATTTCAACAGACTTATTTGGATGCTACCCAATGGAAGCCATGGGCATTATGACAAAAGACATCGCTTTGCCTTTGCGGGAGAAGACCAACACTACAGTAACGGAAACAAAAGATTGATAGCAAGTGTAAACGGTTGGAAAGTCAATCTGCAAATTTGTTATGACCTAAGATTCCCAGTTTGGGCCAGACAGCAAACTACGGATCTACCAGAATATGATTTATTAATTTATGTAGCCAATTGGCCAGAACGCAGAAGCCATGCTTGGAAATCTTTGCTCATCGCCCGCGCCATAGAAAACCAATGCTATGTGATTGGGGTGAATAGAGTAGGTGAAGATGGGAAGGGCATCAACCATAGTGGAGACAGTATGGTGATAGACCCACTGGGCCAGGTTTTGTTTACCAAAGCACAGGAATCTTGCAACCATACCATTGCTTTGAATAAATCAATAGTAGAAGAAGTACGCAGTAAATTCCCCTTCTGGAAAGACGCAGATCCGTTTCAAATTTTACAAAACAATGCAGATGCCTAAGCTTTATTTAGCCAAACAATTATTTACCGGTCATGAATGCTTGATCAACCACGCAGTGCAAGTAGAAGCCTGTCTCTTATACACATCTGACGCTGCCGACGACTAGTCGAGTGTTGTT
>CAMFKK010000119.1 GCA_945957225.1 uncultured Sphingobacteriia bacterium
CAATCAATCTTTGGCTAATCAAAACATCAAAGCCAACCAAGTTACATTGCCTACTAATAACAAAATAGTCAATACAGCACTGGCTGCAAATAGCAATGATGCTTCAAACATTTTACCAAAGAATGATGACAATGCAAATGCTTCTGAAATAGGCATTATTGAACAACCCATCAATACTACTATTGCTAATAATACTGTTCCCTCTAATTTGGAAAATGCCGATCATGCCAATCAATTGGGTCATGCAACAGCAAGTCCAGATGGTAGTAATGATGCAACTAGCTTTCAGCAGACCGTGTACAAAGAGTTAGACACGGATGATGAAAATAAAAGCTTGTACCTAGGTAACCTAGAATTAAATAGAGATAAACTACGTGGCTTTTTTAGAAAAGCCGGGAACCTTTTTAAAAGTAAAATCAAATCGGAGGATGATCGCAATGAAAATGCCAGTCCCCGCGCATTGAAATAAGTTAAAACCAAGAACCATGAAAAAACTAGTACTCATTGCAGCAATCTTTATGATTGCTAAGGCAGGAAATGCACAAAAAGACACAAGCGTTGTTGCATCAGCTAACACTGATACGGTTAGAGTTGGCAATTTTGTCATTATTAAGAAAAACAAACCTGGAGAAACCAGTTCAAGCAGCAACAATGTTTGGAAAGATTGGGACAAAACCGTTGATGTAAAAATTGAGCGTGTTCCTCGCAAACAGCGCAATATTACTACCAATTGGTGGATCATGGATTTGGGATTTGCCAACTATCGTGACCAAACCGATTATACCTATGCGCAAGCAGGTACTTATTTCAAAACATTCCGTCCGCAGGATGGAAAGGTTGGTGAATCAAGCTATGCTTTAAATACCGGCAAGTCTAGCAATTTTAATATCTGGTTATTCATGCAAAAACTCAACGTGGTAAAACATGTTGTGAACCTGAAATATGGTTTGGGTTATGAAATGTATAATTACCGTTATGACTCTAGATTGAGTTATAGAAAAGATGCTTCTAATTATGTTTACAACGATAGTATTTCTTTCTCTAAGAATAAACTATATGTTAGTTATATCACTGTCCCATTGATGCTGCATATTAACACAACACCTGATAGAAGAAGGGGTTTCAACTTTAGCGTTGGTATGAGTGCCGGTTATTTGGTAGACAGCCGTAACAAACAAATTAGTGCTGAAAGGGGTAAACAAAAAACCAATGGCAATTTCAACTTTGAGCCATGGCGTTTTGCTACCATTGGAGAAATAGGCATTGGGCCAGTAAGACTCTATGGTTCTTATAGCTTGAATAAATTACAAAAAGATATTACCCGAGTGGAACAGTACCCTTATACCGTGGGAATCCGTTTCAGTAGTTGGTAGAATTTAAAGGGATAGTCCCTTTCTCATGTTATCGCGCACCCCCTCTCTAGGGGGTGCTTTTTTTTGATACCTTCCCAACAAAACACCTACACCATGGGTGAAAATGGCTAAAAAATGATTGAGTAACGCTGATTTAACCGGCTCCTAACAATCTTTTGCTGTAGTTTGCGTTTACTATTCTAAACCCAAGTATGAAAAAAGGTAGCATTTTTCTAATGACGGTAGGCATTTTGGCTCTACATACTTCATTTAGGCTGCCCAAACATTATCCTGATGCAGCTCATGCTAACAAGGATAGTTATTTTGTAGTGGTTACCAAAAGCAAATACGAATTACAATTATTTGATGGCAAATCTGGAGAATGGATTGCTAGTTATCCTGTGGTTTTTGGGAGCAAAGACTTGGGCGATAAAATGATGCAAGGCGATAGAAAAACACCGGAAGGAACTTTTCATATTGTTGCCAAAAAGAGCCCACACAAATGGACTAGGTTTATGGGCATAGATTATCCCAATGCTGAAAGCGTAGAAAAATTCAATTATAGAAAATCACTGGGTTTAATTCCTGCCAATGCAAAAATTGGAGGAGAGATTGGCATACATGGTGTTTGGCCACATGAAGACTATGCTATTGACCAATATCAAAACTGGACAGAGGGCTGCATTAGTACCAAGAATAATTATATTCAGGAATTATTCAACCTGCTCCCTATTGGTACTACAGTTACTATTCAGCGCTAAACTTATTTTGAATTTTGTATTCAATACTTAATTCAAAAACACACCAACCGTAGCCATCCATTTTGCTTGTTCGTTTTTCAACAAACTCTGATGACCAGAACGTGCATAGACCATGAGTGTTTTATCATGACTGGCTAAGTTCTTAAAAATAGTATTGGTCTCTGTTTGTGTTACCCTTGGATCATTCAAACCCCATTGCAATAATACCGGACAATTTAATTTACTTGCAAAGTCTTGTGGGCGATGATCAAAAGCCCAGAATCCTTGTTCAACCCCACCCCAAAAAGCAAGTAATGTACTCATGGGTTGCTCAGGTACTTGCATCATGCGCAAGCGGCCTTTTACCCCATCTAATAAGGTGCCAAAAGGCATTTCTAAAATGACTTTTTGAGGCTTGATACCCTCATGGTCAATTGCAGTAAGAATGGTGGATGCACCCAAAGAAATACCATAAAGAACAATGTTTTTTTCTCCCAAAGCCCTTATATAATCGTATGCAGCTTTCACGTCCTTGGCTTCATTGGCGCCAATGGTACAAACTTCTCCCTCACTATTGCCATGTGCCCTAAAATCAGTTAGCAACACATTCCAACCCATTTGGTGAAAGGCCGTTGCTTCAGCAATAATGCCACTCTTACTACTACCATGCCCATGAAACATCAGTACTGTTCCCTTAACATTACTATCGGCCTTGGCATACCAAGATTCCAAATGCATGCTATCGGCAGTAACAATAGATAGGGTTTGATGAGGAATGGCAAAACTATCTACTACTTTAGATTTGGAAAATTTGTTACCAAAAAAAACGGCGCTGGTTTTTTCTAGTACAGACATTTCTTCTGGCTTCTTGGGCTTTGGAATACCCGCATAAAAATGCGTGAACTTATGCGCATGAAAGGCTGCCATAATATTGAGCAGCACAAAAATGCCTATAAAAACATAGAGGACTCTCTTTAAAATTTTGGCAAGCATGGTATGGGTTTTACCCCGTTAAACGGGGTTATCAATTAATACAAATAGATAATCTTAATTGATGGTAGTGCCCCCAAAATAAGAGCGCAATACCTCTGGCAAATGAATACCCTCAGCAGTTTGAAAATTCTCTAACAAACAAGCCACAATCCTTGGCAGGGCCAAAGAGGAACCATTGAGTGAATGTGTCAATTGCGTTTTGCCAGTCTCGTCCTTATAACGGCATTTCATCCTATTGGTTTGGTAGTTTTCAAAATTAGAAACACTACTTACTTCTAACCATCGCTCCTGCGCTGCACTAAATACTTCAAAGTCATAAGTGATGGCAGAAGTAAAGCCCATATCGCCACCGCAAAGCCTTAAGATTCTATAAGGCAATTGCAAGGCTTTCAACAAGTTTTCTACGTGTAAAACCATCTCATCTAATACTTCATAAGAGGTTTCCGGTTTGACCAATTGAATAATTTCTACTTTGTCAAATTGGTGTACTCTATTCAAACCCCTTACGTCTTTTCCAAAACTTCCTGCTTCTCTTCTAAAACAAGGAGTAAAGGCCGTCATTTTAACCGGCAATTCTGATTCTTTAAGAATGGTATCTCGGTAGATATTGGTAACAGGTACTTCTGCAGTAGGAATCAAATAAAAATTATCTGCCGTTGCATGATACATCTGTCCTTCTTTGTCCGGCAACTGACCTGTAGCGAATGCACTGGCTTCATTGACCATGTAAGGAGGAATATATTCGGTATATCCCGCAGCGGTATTGTAATCTAGGAAATAACTAATGAGCGCCCTTTGTAGTTTGGCACCCTTGCCTTTATAAAGCGGGAATCCACTACCGGTAATTTTAGCGCCAGTTTCAAAATCTACCAGATCATATTGCTTGATCAGGTCCCAATGTGGAACTGCTCCAGCATACAAAGCAGGTTTTTGACCACCTTCTCTAACTACTTCATTTTCTTCTGGGGTCTTTCCTTCTGGAACAGCTGCAGCAGGCAAATTGGGTAATAACACCAATTTGGTTTGCAATTCCTCCTCTACTTTACCCATCTGTTCTTTTAGGGGCTCCAAAGTTGCCTTCCAAGTAGCAACATCTAATTTGGTGGCTTCCGCAGCATCTTTATTACCCTGGGCCATCAATTTGCCTATTTCTTTTGAAGCGGCATTGACCTTGGCCTGTGTTTGGTCAAATTCATTTTGTAAACGCTTGCGCTCATCATCCAATGATATGATTAAATCTACCAATTCGGGTTGTTTGAACTGCTTTTTGGCCAGTCTTTGCTTCACTTCTTCCGTATTGTTCCTTAGAACCTGCACTTGTAACATACAATCAATTTTTGCAAATATAACTCATGTGTCCTGATGATGGCAAGCTTGCATGGTTTACCTTTGCAGAATGTATATTCAAGACGATTTACAACAGCGTTGGTGGGCTTTGGAAGCCAAATTGTTGGAGAAATTTGGAAAAAAGCCAGATTTAGAAGCGGTTTTATTCCTAATTGGAATGCAAGAAACTGGATTTATTGTAGAGAAAATTAGTAAGGAACAGAAGCAAGACCTGATGCATGTGGCTGTTTGTACCGTTTTGGGACAAAGTGGTTATTATATTAAGGAAGGTAATGACGAGGATGGATGGCCGCATTTTAAACAGGTCAAAGAAATGCCTAGCATGGTTCTACACGAACAAGAAAACTTTATCAAGGACCATGTATTACTCTATTTTGAACAATGCGGATTTTAAACCAATATTTATCCAATATTTGCAATACTAAAACTCAAAACATGAATTTTCCTGCAACACTCAAGTACACTAAGGACCACGAATGGATCAAATTAGAAGGTAATATTGCCACCATTGGCATCACCGATTTTGCCCAACACGAATTGGGTGATATTGTGTATGTAGACATTAATACCGTTGGCAAAACCCTTGCCGCTGAAGAAGTGTTTGGTACCGTAGAAGCCGTGAAAACTGTGAGTGACCTGTTCTTGCCAGTTGCTGGAACTGTAACTACCATTAACCCATTATTAGAAAAACAACCCGAATTGGTCAATACTGATCCTTATGGAGACGGTTGGATGATTCAAATGGAAGTAAGCAATTTGGAAGAAGTAGCTGCCCTAATGGGAAGCGATGCATACAGTGCCTTGGTAGGATAATTCCAAAGGTTCCTCCATACCTTATTAGTTCATAGCATTTCTTGTAACAACTATTGATCTGATTCAATGCTGCAAGAGAACTAGAAAGCGTTCTCTTGCAGCTAGAACGGAACCTATTTGAAACTGGCTGATTTTTCAAGCTCAGTGGATGCTGAGCTTACAAAATGACCTTGGATATATTTACTTATGACTTTGATCAAAAAATATCCTTTTGCCCCTGGTATTCTTTTCTTCCTAATAAGTTTAATATTATTAACCCTACCAGGCGATACTATGCCAGCTGTAGGTTGGTTGAATTTTCCACAAAGAGATAAGCTAATTCATTATTGCCTTTTTTTTCTGTTAGGCTATCTGTTTTCAATCCCTGTAAAGCACTTGACTAAAACAAAAACCGCTGCCTTTAATTGGCTTTTGTTTATTTGTCTCTTTTCTATTGGATATGGCATTGCCATAGAGTTTGTACAGAAATGGTGGATTCCTAATAGAGGTTTTGAATTTTTAGATATAGTAGCCGATGCTACAGGAGCAACTGTGGCATATATCACTAATTATATGCGATTTCAAAGAAATCAATGGTGGAGTAAGGGTTAGAAAAAGATTGGCCCCTGTGGAAACAGGGGCCGCAACCAAAACTAACTGCTTATGAGAAAAAAGGTAATAATCGTTTTACTATCTATATAACGCAAATGGGATGCCAAAGGGTTGTAGAGAAATGTTAATATTTTCAAAAACCTCCAATCAGAACCGTTTTACAAAATCTCTCTCTTTATTTCCGTTTGCTTACACAAAGCTCAGACTTAAAGACTAAATAAAGTGTCAAGATTTTAAGAAGAATTTGTTAATTACTAGGGGCAGGAGATGGCATGTGCTGCACTATTGTTCAACATGGGACTAACATAGGGAATATTCAGGTTTAATCCCCTTAAAATCAATAATACGCCCATTACAGCAACAAAATAGGGGATGGCTCTTTTCATATTATTTCTTGCTTTAAGACCTATTGCTGTGCCAAATAAAGACAGAAATAATAATGCTGGCACAGTGCCCAATCCAAAGGCGGCCATAAAGCCTACACCTCCACTGATGGTTCCAGCTGCCAAAGCACCTGTAATAGCCAAATACACCATACCACAGGGCAATAATCCATTGGCCATGCCTAAAAAGAACATGGCGTATAATTGTTTTTTGCGGATATAATTTCCAATAAATACCTGTAAGCGCTGTTGGAACCTATCAAATAAAGGAATACAGATTTTCTTACTACTTAAAATGGATTGTAGCAATAGGAATAAAATAATTGCTCCCAATACAATTGAAAAAACTTGTTGACCACCCGCTAAGAAAAATTGTCTTCCAACAAAACCAAAGAATAAACCAAGAGCTGCATAGATGCTTATTCTTCCCAAATGATATAAAACTAAGCCTAGTATTTTCTTATGAGAGGGAAGATAATAAACAGGCAGTGCAAAGGCAATTGGACCGCACATCCCAACGCAGTGAAAACTGCTGACAATTCCCAAAAGAAATCCTGATATGAGTAGTTGCCAAACCATTTATTCTAGAATCAATTTTTGTTCATTGTAAAATGCATCCTTTCCTACTTGCCAATTGAGCTTTACTTGATAAGGGGCTTTTTGAAGTTGTTTTTTCATAACAACCTGGGTAGCTGAGGAATCTACTTGCAAGGGAATTTTAAAATCCTTAGTATCATCCGTAATGCAATAAAAAAAGACTTCACCTTTTACTGCATATCCTTTGTGTTCCTTTGGTAGTTGAATTTGAATAGCAGCAGCATCTTGACTAATTGTCACGTTACCCAATGCAACGGCATTTTTTACGCCATCAATTCTTTCTTGGTAACGGAGTTCTTCTTTATAATAATCCTTGCTTACTAGGTCATATTTGGTACTAACTGCTCTATACACCATATAACCCCTGAACAGGACAAATG
>CAMFKK010000120.1 GCA_945957225.1 uncultured Sphingobacteriia bacterium
GAGATAGGCTCCGGTCTCGTGGGCTCGGAGATGTGTATAAGAGACAGCTCCAGTATACTCATCAATACCCTCAATTATAAAGTCAAGCGTCTTTGATACAGACAAATAAGTAATCATGGAATAAAGGGCAATTTCAATGCTTAAAAAATAAGCTGCAGCTGAAAAGATAAATACGTTGATGATAATAATGATATCGCCAATGGTTGTTCCAAATTTTCTACTCAAATAAATGGCTAGTACTTCTGTTCCGTCAATAACCGCCCCACCTCTAACTGAAAACCCAATTCCTGCACCTAGAAAAATGCCCCCAAAAACCGCCACTAATAATTTGTCATTGGTAATATGGGGAAAATTGACCAAGGCCAAACAAATTGATAGCCCCAAAATGGCAAGTCCAGTTTTTATGGCAAATTGTTTACCAATTACCATATAGCCAAGGATCATAAAGGGAATATTAATCCCTATAATTAATTGGTATAATGGAATCTTGGAAAGAGCAGAAACCAAAAGAGAAATACCGGTTGCCCCACCATCAATAAAATTATTAATGATCAAAAAACCCTTTAATCCAAAAGCTGCTGAGAAAATTCCCGTTAAAATATATAAGGCGTCCTGAAATAAGTGTTTTACAGATACCAAATAAGCTCTATAGCTCTTGGCAAACGCATAACTGGTCATGTTGCCATCACCTGTTTCTTTGCGTAATTTATTTTTGATACTGGATTGAATTACCAGCCTAGCCCAAAAGCTCCTCATCATGGCCTAAAGTTAAAACAAAGAGTCATAAGAACTATCAGGTTGCCACAGGATGGCCAACTGATTAAAAGTACTAGTTTCAGAGACGATTGCACTAAATACACGCCATGAAATCAATATTTACCCTCTTATTATTCCTAAGCTTGATGCTGAATGTACAATCCCAAGAAATCTTGGAAACCGGTGGCAAAAAAATGCCTACTAGCTGGATAGATAAAGACACCAAACACCGGATTGTCAAACTTTCGGCAAGTTTAGAAGGAAATTCGCAGAGCTTTTATTTTCATAACTATCCCTTCTTGGCTAATGAAATGGTCTTTTATAATAGTAGTAAACAAAAAGCGGAGGACGTGACCGATATGAAGCACGTGGAAGCTGCTCAACTGAATTTAAATAACAAACAATTGTATACAGTAGACTTGGCAAGTCTTACAACCAAGCGCATCACCAATGAGAGAACTGCCATGAATGGAGAAGTAGTTTGTGATCAAACCAAAACAGTTTTTTATCAAATCAAGGATTCGGTATTTGCACTTAAACAGGGTGTATCCAAACCAAAATTGGTTTTTGTTTTCCCGGCAGATTTTAAGTCTGGTATTTCTGCCGTTAATGTGAATGGAACCTTACTTTCAGGGTCTTTTGCTACAGAAGCTGAAAAAGAAATTCTAAAAAACAATCCCAATAAAGGCAGCTTTTTTAATTTGATTTACGAAGCCAAGCTCCCAAAAACACTTTTTACCATAGAAGTTGCAACGGGTAAATTGAATAAGATTTTTACTGATAGCGCATGGCTCAACCATGTTCAGTTTTCAACTACCAATCCCAACCTATTGATGTTTTGCCACGAAGGACCTTGGCATAAAGTAAATAGGGTTTGGACCATTGATGTAGTTACAAAAGCCATTACCCAAATCCATCATAGAACCATGGACATGGAAATCTGGGGACACGAATGGTTTGGGAAAAGTGGAAAGCATATTTACTTTGACTTACAACAGCCACGTGGTAAGGAATTCTTTGTAGGAAAATATGAAGTTGCTACAGGTAAGGAATCAAAATATCGCTTACAGCGCAATGAATGGAGTGTTCACTATACTAGCAACGCAACTGAAACCTTGTTTGCAGGAGATGGTGGAGATCCTGGTGCAGTAGCCAAAGCCCCAGACGGGCAATGGATTTATTTATTTACGCCCAATGGGGATCATTTTGACGCAGAAAAACTGGTGAACATGAAAAAGCACCAATATAAATTGGAACCCAATGTGCATTTTAGCCCTGATGGGAAATGGATTATTTTCCGCGCCAATTTTGAAGGTGAATCACAGGTATATGCGGTTGAGATTAAGAAGTCCTAAATTAGTGACCCAAATAATTTTGATTAGATTCATGCTAATCACAACTTGGGAAGCCCAGTTTTTCCAATGTTTGTAAATCACGCAAATATCCTTTTGTGCCGTTGATGGAAACCAAAATGGATATTTGGTTGTCATTAGATTGGGCCTTAAGAAATTTTATCAGCGTATTGGATTTGAGAATCAATTTTTTACTGGCACTGTTGTCAAATGGCTTTTCAAAAAGAGTAATACTAGTTGTGTTCTTTAATTGGACTTGATTTTTTGGGCCTGCATAGACGGGAATTGAATCAGGCATTGCAACAGTATTTGTAAATGAACCATCTAGGCTAATTGGAAAAAATTTCCAATCTCAAATCCACATTGTCCCGTAAAATTTTTTGTTTCAATGATCCAAATACAATTTTGGCAACTGTCAGAAGGTTGAATAATATTTCCCTCCTTTGTAATGCGATGAACTTTTAAAAAGCCAGTTTTTCCAAAATCACCAGAGAGTGACAAAGAAGGGACTATTGGCATCAAATTACCCTGTTTCTCTAAAACATACAAATCCAAACTCCCTTGATCTGAGGCAACTGTTGGATAATTTTCTTCCTGAATGGCTAATACATTTCCAATACCCGGTAATTTTTGAGAAAACGCAAAATAATTGGTCTTTTCTTCAAGATTAAAAGCCCCATGTCTGTAGAATAAGACCTTATTCTTTGCATCTTTAATTATCAGGGAAGTATCCGTTGTCTCTCAATCCTTGCATGGGGTTTGACCCTTTTGGCTACAACTAATAATTTCTGCCTTTAAAACAGTTTTTTGAGGAATAGAGACTAATATACTGTCTATTCTTTTCTTAGAAATGGTTAGTTTCTCTTTATTTACATGAGCAAAAAGAACATTGTTGCAAATGACTAGTAATAAAAGTAAAAGCTGTTTCATTAGTGCAAACTTACTACTCTTGATAGTTTCCATTCATTGTTTTTGTTTTCCCAAATAATCATAAACCTTGCCATATGTGATGGGGCATTGGGTTCTTGTTTATTGTGAAAACAATGAAAGCCAAATTCAACCGCACCAAAACCAGGAATGCCATAGACTTCAATACTGCCCTTTTGTAATTCTCTGGTTACTTTGCCGCAAACATTTACACGCGTGGATTCAACAATATCTTTTTTCACGGAAGAGAGTCCTCCACGGTCATGATAGAATTCAATATTGTCAGCATACATGCTGGCGTATTTTTCCAGTTTTAGGTTACAGTTATTATAAGCATCAAAAAAGATACTATCCATGGCCACAATAGTTTTATAGAGCGATGGATCATCTGGCTTATAATTGATGGGTTTATCTTGGGCAAAACAATGATTCCCTGCAAGTAGCAAGAATACTATTGCAAGCAGTAGATACTGAATCTGTTTTTTCATTGGTTGAATGTTTAACACTTATGTTCTTTCTTGCGCTGGGCAATGGAATTTTTGATAATGGTCAATAGTGTTTTTTGATCCACATCAGCCAATTTGGCTATATGCAAACAACCACCACTCTTCTTGTGCTTACCCAATTTGGCTTCAAGTTCAGCCTGCTTGTCATAATCAGAACCAATATAAAATGTAATGGAACTTGCTCTGGATGCCAAGCCCACCAAAGGTGCATCACCTTCGCGGCCACTTTCATATACATAATGATAACTGCCAAAACCCACAATAGATGGACCCCACATTTTGGGTTCAAACTTTGTTTCTTTGGCTATTAAGGCTATGATGGTGCTACAATCTTTTCTTTTAGCCTCATCCTTGATGGTTGTAAGAAAACTTTCAACACTAGCATCCGTTTCAACTGTTTTGTTTTTTGCTTTTGCCATGATTTGAGTTTTGGTAATAATTTATTTTGCATAGAGACTATCAATAGCCTTCTCTGGTGTTTTAATATAAGCCCTTGACTTTCTTTTCTCCATAGCCGCTAACTGAGCTTCTCCAAATTTGCTGGGGTCTCCTGTAAAAGAGATTTTCCAAATTCTGCCTTTCTTGGATTCAGAGATATACAAAGAACCATCGGGTCCTTCTGACAATCCCATGGGTCTGAATCTGGCTTCCTCCATTTTTCTGATCACATCAGTTCCTGCAAAACCATCTGCAAAGACTTCTAATTTGTCTGTGGGTTTTCCATTTTCAAATGGTATGAAGGCAACTATATAGCCGCCTTGTGAATAAGAGACCCGATTGGTTGATCCATGAAAAGCAACAAATGCACCATTTTTATATCGTGCAGGAAATTGACTGCCTTTATAAAATAATAAATCATTGGGTGCCCAATGTGCCGGTAAACCCATAATGGGATTGGCATAGCCAGTTGCTATTTTTTTACCATCGCCCTCATATTCCGGGGCTTTCATTCTTTTCTTTTTGAAAGGGTCATAGTAAGTATAAGGCCAACCATAATTCTCACCCTGCTTTATCTTCATAAATTCTTCCGCAGGCAGTACGGCATTATCCCAGTTGCTATAAAATTGCGGTGCATGTTCGTGCAAATAATCTCTCCCATGTTGAATGGCATAGAGGTTATTATCTTTTTCATTCCAACTAATGGCTACCACACTTCTAATACCAGTGGCAAATAATTTTCCATCTGCCTGGGTTTGGTTGTTTTTTGCTTCATCAAATTTCCAAATCCCTGCCTGTGTCATTAATTCCAAACAAGGAAAATGACCTTTCACTCCTGCTGGATTATCTCCTGTTCCTGAATCCCAATCTTCACAAGTGTTGGTTGGGGCACTAAAAGTCACATACATGCCGCCCTTATTGTCAAAGGCCAAGGATTTAGCATTATGCCATTGAATGGGGTGTTGGTCAATGACTATAACTTCTGGTTTGCCATCAGGTACTAATTTCCCAGGCGTTAATTTTTGTCTGTAAACCACCTGTTCTGAACTAAAATAGAGATAACCATTATGAATCCTCATTTCTGTTGCAAAACTGCCATCATTGGGATAGTCACCAAATGCTTGAAATAGGTCCATTTTACCGTCTCTATTGGTATCGCGCATAGCCATATTGCCTGGCTCTGAATTGGTGATTCTGAGTTTCATGTAAATATCTCCATTGTCATTTACCGCAAAATGTCTGGTTAAACCAACACTATCTGCAACCACCATGGCTGAAAATCCGTCCGGTATAAATAAACCTCCATTGGGCTCTTCTTTGACAATGGGTTTGCTTTGTTCAACTTGCTCTGGGGCATTTTGACAATTGCTAAAACAAATTAGACTCAATAAAACCCAAAAAGAAGTTATCCGCATGACTTGTTAATTCTATACCGGTAAATTAATAAAAGCTTAGGAGATTAGCTGCTTTTTTCCAATTTTACACCCTTGATCAACAACCACAAACAAAGCGATAATTCACTCAATAGAATCAATGGCATCACTACAGGAAAAACTTGACCAGAAAATTTTGGAACTAATAATAAAGTAAAACTGTTGATCAGATAACAAATACCCGCCAATCCAATAAGCCATCCAAGGAATTTGGGTAGAAAGCTTGATTGAATAATCAAATAACAGTCTAGTAAACAAGCAAAGCCAAAAAAGATCAGACCAATCCCAAATCCATAGTCATGGGCTTGAATAGACAAAAAGGCCATTTCTTGTAATTGAGGAAGACTAAATGAATGCAACTTGTCTGCATGTTCTAAATACAGTAGGGGCATCACTAAGTTCAGTTTATTGGCAATTAATACGGCAGTCTGCATTAGTCCAAAAAACAAAGACAATCTAGCCAATGGGCGATTGACAACTCGGAACAATTGAAAATAAGCAATGCTCAAAAAGAGATCGCAAACATGCATGATCAAATCACCAGCAATACCAATTCTCCATAGAAATGAATGGGTCAATAAATTGTTGGCTGTGCTAGTAGGGTCATTGGCTACTATAATTTTGTTTCTAATCAATAGTTCGCCCGCCGCACCGGCTACTATGATAATCAAATAGGATAGCCCGCCAATTCTTGCCCATATATTTGGACTAATCTCATTTTTTGAAACTGTCATGACTGTTATTTTGGTCAATACAAGTTCTAAAAAATTACCCATTAAATTTCTAAATTGTTCTAAACGGAATTTTCAGTGTTCAAGCGGTTGCAAAAATCAGGACTGGTTATGCCAGTTTCAGCCTATATTTTTCAGGCTTGCTGTCAAAACGTTCAATAATACCCCTTGCCTCTAAGTCTAATTTTACGGTTTCTCCATACCATTGGACACCACCAATAAAACTATCCTTTACCCTTTGATACAAAAGTTCCATGAGCTCTGTATGTGTGGGTTGTGAATTTTGAAGAATAGCTATGAGATGGTCTTTAATGGTTTGGTATTTGTCTAATGCTATCTTTTTGTTGATCTTACCGGCTACAGGATGAAGGGTTTGAATTTGTTCGGGCTTCATGGCTTTAATTGTTTGATTAAAGTTTCAGTACTGGAACTTATTTGATTGATAATATATAATTGCGATTTGTCATTAAGAAAATGCGAGTAGCTAAATTCCTTTTTTGCATTGTATTTCCAATCTTTTAATTCAGGAAACATTTTTTTAATCAATGACAAGTCTGATTTGTTATTTTTTGAAACAATAATCACTTTGGTCATTGGTGCCGCTTTCATTTTTTCAATGCTGCCTTCCGTAATTTGATCTTCTGCTTCCATGATAGAACAATAAGGGTATAATTGTCTAAAAACATTGAAGTCAGATTGCTGATGAGACAGAATGAATCTATAAGACATGGTATGTTCTAATTCATTGATCCAATTGGCATGCTTCTCATCGTAGGCTTTGATATAATTGTCTACAAAGGCTTTGTCAATGGATTTTCCTTCTTTTAAATAAGTGGCTACTAATGGATAAACTTCTTTGGCTAATTGATTAATATAGGGCAAATTATACCAGTCTCCTTTGTCTAAATTACCATGAATTTGTTCATATACATAGCCATTTCCAATAGCAGTGGCCAATACTTCATTTAGTAATAAATAAGCATAATTGCTACACATAGATGGATTTTGTAAAAACCAGTTTTGAATACTATT
>CAMFKK010000121.1 GCA_945957225.1 uncultured Sphingobacteriia bacterium
GTACAATACCGATGAGAGCATATTTGGTTTTGCAAGAGCTTGTTTTAACCAAGCTTTGATTAAAAAATGGCCGTTGTATTTGTCTACAAAAAATACCATCCTAAAAAAATATGATGGTAGGTTTAAGGACATTTTTGAAGAAGTTTATCAAAATGAATTCAAAGCCGCTTATGAAGCAGCAGGAATCACATATGAGCATCGTTTAATTGATGACATGGTTGCTAGTGCACTTAAATGGAATGGTAATTTTGTTTGGGCATGTAAAAACTATGACGGAGACGTTCAAAGTGATACTGTTGCTCAAGGTTTTGGTTCACTTGGTTTAATGACTTCTACCTTGGTAACCCCAGATGGTAAAGTTATGGAAGCCGAAGCAGCCCATGGTACTGTTACACGTCACTATCGTGAACACCAAAAAGGAAAACCAACATCTACCAACCCAATTGCCAGCATTTTTGCTTGGACCCGTGGACTTGAATTCCGTGGTAAATTGGATAATAACCAAGAATTGATTGGATTCTGCCAAGCTTTAGAAGAAGTTTGTGTTGAAACAGTAGAAAGCGGTAAAATGACCAAGGATTTGGCAGTTTGTATCTATGGTAACAAAGTAAATCATGGAGAACACTATCTGTATACAGAAGAGTTCTTAGACGCTTTGGATCAGAATCTACAAAAGAAATTGGCTAAGTAATTGCTTAGAAAATAGCTTTAATGTAAAAGGCCGTCCTATACAAAAGGACGGCCTTTTTATTGGTAAGATTTTTGATAATAATTGGCTTATTTTAATACCTCAGTAATCA
This sequence comes from uncultured Sphingobacteriia bacterium, assembly GCA_945957225.1. Classification (GTDB taxonomy): domain Bacteria; phylum Bacteroidota; class Bacteroidia; order Chitinophagales; family Chitinophagaceae; genus Sediminibacterium. Next base: position 801 of record CAMFKK010000121.1, read on the forward strand.
CATGTCCAATATTTCCACTGGGCATTTGAATTTTTAAAAGCGCCGCAACAGTTGGAGCAATATCGGTCATATAGACTTCTTTGTGGGAACTTCCTTTTTTAATACCCCATCCATAAAACAGCAAGGGAATATGTGCATCATAGGGAGCCCATAGTCCATGTGTAGTTCCTGTACTACTCCCTTCCATATAACCAGATTTTAATACAAATTGAATATCGCCACCGCGATTTGGATAATACCCATTGGCAAACATCTCTCTTTGAACCTTAGGAATACTAGTAGCCATAATTGTTGCGGTTTCAAAGGCATTAGCCACGGCTTCTTTTTTGAGTAAGATTTTGATAATCTGTTCTTTGATGGCTTTCAAATCAGCCTTAGCAGAATCAATTTTTGAATGGTTGATTGTTACTTGATAATTGAACAGGCTTTCAACTGCTCCAGCCACCCCATATTTCTCTTTAATCCAATCATTCATTTCTTTTCGGGCGGTATTATCATCAAAATTTCCAGCTGGTAATTGATGCTGTTTCATAAATCCGGGAATATGTGCTACTGCATGATCAGCTGTTAGAAATACCGTATATTGGTTTTTACCCAGTTGTACATCCAAGAAGTTTAACAACTTACCCAATTCATCATCCAATTTTACATAGTCATCTACTTGCTCCCAAGAATTTGGCCCAAAACTATGTCCAATATAATCCGTTGATGAAAAGCTCACTGCCAAAAAATCAGTGGCTGATCCTTTTCCCAATTGTTCCGCAATAACTGCTGCTTTTGCCATTTCAGCTGTGAGACTATTGCCATGAGGTGTGGTGGAAATTTTTGAATAATCCTTACCAATAAATGAAGTAAAGTCATAGGGGAATGCTATAGCGTCTTTACCAAATGGCTTACTTTCATAGGCTTGAATATCATCAGTGGCATAATTAGCCATGGTTTCTTTGGATAATCCTGTTTTCCAGCCCAAAGCATAAAGGGAATCTGCCAATTTTCGTTGATTAAATTGATTCACCCATGCTGGTAAAGCATTCATATAAAAACTACTGGTAATAAAATTTCCGGTTTTTGAATCATACCAATAAGCGGCATTGGCAGAATGTCCAGCTGGTAAAATAGAACCACGATCTTTTAAGGCAATTCCAATGACCTTACTTTTAAAATTGGTTGAAATTCTCAATTCATCGCAAATAGTGGTTGTTAGCATGTTTTTTGGACTCATTTGACCAGCATCCGTAATACTTCCTACCGTTTTTACTGATTTATCTTCACTGCAATAAACAACCCTTTTTAATTGATTATCCCACCAAGCATTCCCCGCAATTCCATGAATGGCGGGAACAGAGCCTGTGTAAACAGAAGTATGACCACAGGCGGTAACTGTAGGAGCGTAGGGAATCATGGTATTATCACAGGAGAAACCTTCACCCATCATGCGTTTAAATCCGCCATTGGCTTTAAAGAGGGGTTGAAAACGATACAAATAGTCCCAGCGCATTTGGTCAACTACAATTCCTACTACCAACTTGGGTTTAGAAGGAACACTTGCGTTGGTTTTGGTTTGTGCATTAGCCAAATGGGCTAAAACAACCCAAACTAATAAGAAAGCAGTTTTTTTCATTCCATTTAATTGAGGCTCAAAAGTAAGGGATAGACTTATTTTTTCCCATTATGAAATGCTTAAGCTTGGGCCACCAAATATTTGGCTTTGCCCGTAGGGCTTAAAATTTTATCTTTGCGGCCAATTCTGAACACCTAATTAATAGATATGGCAGACATTTTTGAGAAATTGATAAAGAATTATGGCCCTTTAGGTCAACATCGCGAACGCGCACATGGCTATTTTGCCTTTCCAAAATTGGAAGGTGAGATTGGAAGTAGAATGAAGTTTCGCGGCAAAGAAATGATTGTATGGAGTTTGAATAACTATTTGGGATTGGCAAACCACCCAGAAGTTAGAAAAACAGATGCAGAAGCTTCCGCTCAATTTGGCCTGGCTTTACCTATGGGTGCTAGGATGATGAGTGGGAATAGTAATTACCACGAACAGTTAGAAGCAGAATTAGCTGCTTTTGAACATAAGGAAGACGCTATATTGATGAATTTTGGCTATCAGGGTATCATGAGCGCCATTGACGCCATTTGCGGCAGACATGATGTGATTGTGTATGATGCAGAATCTCATGCTTGTATCATTGATGGTTTGCGTCTACACCCAGGCCACCGTTATGTGTACAAACACAATGACCTGGAAGATTTTGAAAAACAAATGGACCGTGCTACTGCTTTAATTGAAAAGCAAAAAACCGGTGGTATTTTGGTAATTACCGAAGGTGTTTTTGGGATGGCTGGTGACCAAGGAAAACTCAAAGAAATTGCAGCTTTAAAAGGCAAATATGATTTCCGATTATTGGTAGATGATGCCCACGGATTTGGAACATTAGGAGATACTGGAGCTGGTGCTGGTGAAGCCCAAGGATGTCAAGACGCTATTGATTTGTATTTCTCCACATTTGCAAAGTCAATGGCTTCTATAGGTGCATTTATGGCGGGCGATAAAGCCATCATTGACTTTATCCGTTATAATATTCGTTCTCAAATTTTTGCCAAGAGCTTACCTATGCCCATTGTTTTGGGTAATTTAAAGCGTTTAGAATTGCTGAAAACACAGCCTGAACTAAAAGCCAAACTCTGGAGCAATGCACAAAAATTACAAAATGGTTTAAAAGAGCGTGGTTTTGATATTGGTAAAACCGATACTCCGGTGACTCCAGTATATATGAAGGGTGGGGTTGAAGAAGCTACAGCCATGGTCATGGATCTACGTGAGAACTATAAGATTTTCTGTTCTATTGTGGTATATCCAGTGATCCCTAAAGGACATATCATTTATCGTTTAATTCCCACAGCTGCACATACTGATCAAGATATAGAGGAAACATTGGTTGCATTTACTGAAACAAAAGCCAAATTGGATGCTGGTGCTTATAAAGTAGAAGCTATTCCGGATATGGCTGGATAGAAGTGAAGAGTGAAGAGTGAAGAGAGAAGAATGAAGCGTGAAAAAGAGAGAGAAGGGTGGAGAGTAAGTGATAAGTTAGGAGTGAAGAGGTTGAACGCTAAATAAAACAAAAGCCCCAAAGAATTTCTTTGGGGCTTTTTTGTGGAAATAGATTTCGCTTTCGCGATGGTTGATTAATGGTATTATAATGACTTGATTAAATCAGAAGCCATTTTCACATAGTCATCATTTTTAGCAGTAGTTGCTAGACTGATACATTTTTCAGCGCTGGCTTTTGCTGCCACTTTATCTCCTGATTCTTTTTCAATTTTTGCTTGTAATAAGAATAACCAAAAAGCAGTTGGATTTGCTTCGGTTGCTTTTTTAGCATTAGCAAGGGCTTTGCTCAAATCCTTGTCCATTTCATAATAGAAATTGGCAGCAGCTTGGTAAGTACCTGGGCTTACTTTATCAGCATCAAGTGCTTTTTCAATCTGTGCTTTAAGTCTAGATTTTATATTGGTACTAACAGGGATACGAACCTGAGTGTTTCCCCAAACAATGTTGATTTCACAGGTTTCTGCTTGAATAGCGCCTAATTGCATGGTAAAGGTTTCATAAGTGGTAGCAGATTTCTCAGCCTTTACTTTTACCCTAACCACGTCCTCGCTTTCTTTATAACCATCTGTTCCCCAGTTGGTCAAACCTTTGTTAACTACAATATCCCAGTATTCTTTGCCTGGAATGGCATAGAGTACATAAGAACCAGTATCCAATAATTTACCCCCAATAGTAACATTGTCCGTAAATTTTACTTTGGTTGCAGCATTAGCACCCAAACGCCACAGTTTGCCCAGCGGAGCTAAGTCACTATTGTCTTTGAGCAAGGATCTGCCCTTAATATTAGGTCTTGAATAAACCAAAGTGATTTTGCCCATACCAAAATCTTGGGTAATGGTTTGGGTAGAACTAGGTGCTGGCATGTTAATTTGCGCAAAAGCAAAAGAACCCCAGGCCATAGAGGCAAGTAAAAGGATTTTTTTCATGTGTACTTGTTTTAGTGTTGCAAACCTAAAGCATGCAAACTATACATCCAATGCTTTTTAAATATTGACATTGCGGAATGTGGAAAAATCTAAGATTGATATGCCGGATGAAAGCGTTGTAAGGTATCTCTTAAGAAATCCCTGTCTAAATGGGTATAGATTTCAGTGGTGGTTATACTTTCATGACCAAGCATTTCTTGTACCGCCCTTAAATCGGCACCGCCTTCCACTAAATGAGTGGCAAAGGAATGTCTAAAAGTATGTGGTGAAACAATTTTTTGAATTCCTGCCTTATAGGCCATTTCCTTTATAATATAAAAGATCATGACCCTACTTAGCCCCTTACCCCTTCTATTTAAAAATATAATGTCTTCAAACCCTTTTTGAATGGGTTGGAGATTTCTAATATGATTGGTATATAGCAATAGGTATTTGATAGCATCTCTTCCTATAGGAACCAGTCTTTCTTTATCACCTTTACCTGTTACCCTTATAAATCCAAGGTCGGGATAAAAACAAGATAATTTTAGATGAATCAATTCTGATACCCTAAGCCCACAACTATACATTGTTTCCAAAATGGCTTTATTTCTTGGTCCTTCTGGACTACTTTGATCTACTTGAGCTATGAGTAATTCAATTTCTTCAAAGCTCAAAGTGTCAGGAAGTTTGCGTATGGTTTTAGGTGCTTCTAATAAGATAGATGGGTCTTGTTTACAAATCTGTTCCATTAAACAGTATTTATAAAAGCTACGGATGCCCGAAATGATTCTGGCCTGTGAATTGGCCGTCATTCCAAGTTCTCCAATCCATTTTACAAATGCTTGCAGGTCTTTTAAATCTATATCTGCCGGGCTTTTGAGGTCTTTACTTAATTGTATCCATTGGGTTAGTTTTTCAACATCATGCAAATAGGCATCCACAGAGTGTTCACTCATGGATCGCTCTAATTGTAGATAAGCTTTATAACCTTTTTTATAGGATTCCCACATCTTGGTATTACTAGTGCATCAAATTCATACCTAGCATTTTCAAATATCGGTACTAATTCTGAGAAACCTTTTTCTATAGCGTTGCTGATATTGCTTGAATCCTTAAATTCGCTGAATGCCCTTAACAAAATGCAGCGTCAACATGATAGTGAATCTAAGATCCTTCAAGCAAAAAGTGCGTCATCATCAAAAAGCCTTCAAGTCTTATCTTGGTAAGATTGAAAAGAATCCTCCAAGAGGATTGGACAAAATTGCTGAGAAAATTGATGCAGAAGTTTGGCAAGAAGTTGATTGCTTGAGCTGTGCCAATTGTTGTAAGTCAATGTCTCCCACTTTTACCAATAAAGACCTTAAAAGAATTGCGGCTCATGTAGAAATGAGTGTGGCTGAATTCAAAGAGAAATGGTTGTTTTATGATAAAAAAGACGGTGACTGGATGAATAGAAAACAGCCCTGTCAATTTTTGAATCTAGATAATAATATGTGTAGCATCTATGAAGTGAGGCCGGATGATTGTGCTGGTTTTCCTCACTTAAAGAAAAAGAAAATGACTACTTATATTCATGTACACCAACAAAATGTTAGTTATTGTCCAGCCACCTATAAAATGGTTGAAAAAATGATGGAGCAGGGGGTGAAGCCGGAAAAGAAGAAGTGAAGAGATAAAAGTTAAGAGTTAAGAGTGGGGAGTGAAAAGAGAAGAGAGGTGGTGAAAAGTGAAGTGTATAGTGAGGGCTGAATTGTGAAGGTATGAGTAAGAATGAGTAGTAGATTGCTTTATATTAATTGCCGTTAACCACTATTAATCTATTGATATTCAATTAAAAATAGACATCTTCTATTAGGAATATTTCTTTAATCCTATCTGATTCCATTGTAATAGACACTACGTTAAACTGTATGTATTTCCATTGTTTGTGTTGAAACTGATAGGCAGCACCTGCGTTTTTTAGGAATTGCATTTTCTTTCTGCTAATACTTTGTTCAGGCCATCCAAATTCAATAGAGTGTCTTGTTTTTACTTCTATAAACTGTAAAATATTATCCTTTGTAGCAATAATATCTAGTTCTAAATGATGGTGTCTCCAGTTTCTCTCTAGGATTTGGAACCCTTTATTTTCCAAGAATAAAACTGCAGCATTTTCACCAGCCTTTCCAGTTTGATGGTTCTGATACATTTGAAACAATTTTATCGGCTTATAGCCGTTTTAAAGTATTCAAGTTACCCAATGCTTAAAATTCCAACAATGCTAGAGCCTAACAAAATATTCAAACTAAAAGGATTCAACCAACACTATGCCTGGGGT
>CAMFKK010000122.1 GCA_945957225.1 uncultured Sphingobacteriia bacterium
GGTGCGGTCAATAGGTGTTTCATTGCTATAAACAAATGCTCTCCAAATCACAATCCCACCATGTGGCGCTAAAGCATCTCCCAACATATTGGCGCCATCTGCATGGGTGCGCTGATAATTTTGTGGTCCAGGTTGTCCTTCTGAATTGGCTTTGACTACAAAGCCTCCAAAGTCTGGGATGTATTTGTATACTTCATCAGATTTTTGTTTCCACCAAGCAATTACTGCAGGGTCTAGGGGATCGGCCGTTTTTAATTTACCCAATTCAATGGGTGAACTAAACTTAACAGAGAGATAGGTTTTGATCCCATATTTTCTAAACACATCGGCCAGCGCCGCCACTTTGATCAAATAGTCTTTGCTCAACATCAGTGAATTGGCATTCACATTATTCACCACAGTTCCATTAATTCCTATAGAGGCATTGGCCCTAGCATAATCAATATAACGCTGGTCTATATAACCGGGCAAGAGATGCCATTTGAAAATGCTAAAACCCGCGTAACCCCTTTCTACCGTGCGGTTCAGGTTATCCCAATGATCCAACATGCGTAGTTGCATAGCGGGGTTACTCACCATGACCATCTTGCCAAAATATTGATGGGTTTGTAATTCTTGTAAAAGTTTAAAACTGCCATAGAGGGCTCCCACATCTGTTTTGGCTGCCACCACTAAACAGGGTTTTCCTTCAATGGTTAAGCTTACAATCAGATATCCTTCTTTGCCCAATCGGGGCATTTCTGATAGCTGTAAATTGGCAATGAATTTGGATGATTCCACTGAGCCAACAATCACCGTATTGTTTTGAATACTGTTTACTTGGTTCATGGGTTTTCCAAGCAAGCCACCCAGACCCATGGTCAATTCCTTTTGGGCCGATTGTAACATAGGGCTATTACCATCTACCCAAAGATGTTGCATCATTTTTTGATAATGGTTTATCAGCGTTGGGTTACTGATTTTATCATAGCGTAACCATAATCTATAACCATCTTCTGCTTTTGCAGTTAGTACTTGTAATAAGCAAATCAATAGGATGGTGAATGGGTATTTTCTCATATGTATGCTTCATGAATGGTTCTGACAAGATACTAGCATTTTGGCTAATAGTTTTCAATGCAACAAGCAGAATTTTTGCTATTTTGTACTACTATAAAGGCAGGGCCTTTTGAATTGATTCAAACGCAACGTTTACCATCATGCAAGATTCTAACAGCAACAAAAGCAACAGCAGAAGAAAGTTTCTGCGCAATGCAGCAGCCATCGCCGCAGGCATTAGTATTGTGCCACGTCACGTTTTGGGGCGTGGTTTTATTCCGCCTAGTGACCAAATTACCAAGGGTATTATTGGGGTAGGTGGAATGGGCCGTGGTCATATTCCTTACGCAGGTACCAGGGTGGTAGCTGTTTGTGATGTAGATAACAAACACTTGCTCCAAGCCGCTCAAATGGTGGGTGGGAATATCAAGACCTTTCATGATCACAGAGAATTAATTGCGCTTCCTGAAGTAGATATTGTACATATTGCTACACCTCCACACTGGCATGGGATCATGGCCATTGACGCGGCCAAAGCAGGTAAAGATATTTGGTGTGAGAAACCCATGACCCGCACCATTGGTGAGGGTAAGCGCGTGGTAGAAGCCATTCGCCAATACGGGAACATGTTTCGTTTGAATACTTGGTTCCGTTTTGAAGACAATTTTTACGGGATGAATACCACCGTAAAACCCATTAAAAAATTGGTGGAGTCTGGTATGTTGGGTTGGCCGCTTACGGTTACGGTGAGTAAGACCACGGGTTTTGACTGGAAATTTTATTGGGTAGGTAAAACACAATTGGAAACACAGGCAGTTCCTGCTGAATTGGATTATGACCGTTGGCTAGGACCCGCTCCCTATAAGCCTTATAACGCACACCGTGTTCACGGAACCTTCCGAGGTTATTGGGATTATGACGGTGGTGGCTTGGGCGATATGGGTCAGCATTATATTGATCCCATTCAATATTTTTTGGGCAAGGATGATACCAGTCCTGTAAAAGTAGAAGTGGATGCAGAACAACAACACCCAGATGCTTGTGGTACTTTTAGAAAAATCACCTACACATATGCCGATGGTTGTAAGATTATCCTAGACGGTGAAGCAAAAGATCCAAACACAGCTTATATAGAAGGACCTAATGGTAAACTCTTTAATGGTTTTAAATCTACCATTCCCAACCTCAAAGAAAAATTGGCTTTGTTGCCTGATCCTACACCACAAGTAACGGACTTTTTGGAATCGGTGAAGTATCGCAAACCCTTTGCCCTTAATGAGTCAAATGGCTTCCGTTCTTGCACCATTATCAATATGGGTAAGATTGCCTTGCAATTAGGAAGAACCCTTGAATTTGATCCGGTAAAGCAGGAATTTATCAATGATGCCGAAGCCAATAGTATGATCAATCCTGCCATGCGTTATCCTTGGACCCTCTAATTATCAAATGAATTTTATGCGTACATTATTAATAGCTCCCCTCTTGTTTTGCTGCTTTCTAGTTCAAGCACAGAAACAAACCGTTGCTCAAACCATTGCTGTATTTCCTTTTCAGCGTGTAGCCGATGCTGCCCCAGCTTTGCAAACCATGCAACAGTGGAAGCCCGCTCAGTGGAAGGATTTTTTTGTGATGCTTGACACGGACTCTTTAAAATTGAAACCTAGTTATGCCCTGCATGCTTATGTGAATGCGGCTAGTCTGAATGCTGACTTACGTAAAAAAACTGCCCTGAATTTGTCTGCAGGTTTGACTCAGGTAAAGGGATTCTATGCAAAAGACTTTTTGATTCAGCGTCTTGGTTTGCTGGGCGATGACGCGGGCATTAAAGCTTTAGAAGCTTATTTGCAAGACAATGAATATGCGGGTGTGGCTGCTAGGTCATTGGTTAGTATTCATTCAGATGCCGCCACTGCAGCTTTGAAGAAAGCATTGGCAACGGCTAGTAGTCCTATCAAAGAACAATTACAATCTGCAATAAATCATACTGCAGCTAATGCGGTTACTTCATTACCTGCTGCAAATGGGTATGAGAAAAGTAGTCTTGCACAATTGCAACAAGCTATGGCAGCTACTTCAGATCTTCCTACTAAAAGAAATATCCTCAATGCTGCTTCCAGAATCAATGACGCAGCAAGCTATCAATACATTAGTCAATTCTTAGCGGATCATGATTTGCGTGGAGATGCAGCCAATGCTTTGGCCAGATTAGCCTTGGGTAATAACAACATTCGCGGAGCCAAAGTGAGTAGCAGTTTGGAAAAAGCATTTCCATTTTTAAATGGGGTTGATAGTGCCATTCTTTCTAGAAAATTGGTTGAAGCTGATTTGGTAAAACCTACGGGCAATATCGCCATTGGCGTAATTACTGCTGCAGAAAAACAAGCGGGCTTTAAAGTTTTGTTTGATGGAACCAATACCAATCAGTGGACCGGTAATACCGCAGGCTATTTGGTAGAAGATGGCGCATTGGTGGTACATCCAGAAATCAAAGGAGGCAATTTGTACACTAAGGATGAGTATGGCAATTTTGTGTATCGCTTTGAGTTCTTACTTACGCCAGGTGCTAATAATGGCATTGGTATTCGCGCACCGCTAGAAGGTGACGCAGCTTATGTAGGTATGGAAATTCAAGTTTTGGATAACGAAGCAGACAAATACAAGGCTCTGGAAAAATACCAATACCATGGTTCAGTCTATGGCGTGATTCCTGCCAAACGTGGTTATTTAAAATCACCAGGACAATGGAATACAGAAGAAATTAGCATCAAGGGTTCGGCCATAAAAGTTACGCTAAATGGTGTTGTGATTTTAGAAGGTGATATTGCAGAAGCTTCTAAGAATGGAACCATTGATCATAAAGAACATCCAGGTCTTTTAAGACCTATTGGTCATATTGGTTTCTTGGGTCATGGAGATGTAGTGAAGTTTAGGAATATGCGCATCAAGTCTTTATAGTACTGAATGGTGTTACATTTTCGTTGTAGTAACTATCATTTTTCTAATTTACCTATTGCAAAAATCAATAATTTTTAGTAGATTGTAAAGCATCGAATGTTTTACTATGCTTAAAGCGTCCCCTAAATCGCTTGTCTTTTTGGCATTCATTATAATGCTGGGGATATTCATTGGATTTTATACGTGGTTGAGTTATGATCTAAAAGGGAATTTGAATCATTCCCGCAATGAAAGAATGGTCTTAAACAATCTTGCCTGTTTAGACAAACTTAATTCTTCCATCACCCAAATAGAAAGGAATCAGCGCCCATACGTTATTCAAAAAAAAGCAGCCACTATTCAAGAAATAGTAAAGAGTTATAATACTGCTTTTGATGCTGTGGATATGTTGAAAAAAAACTGTGGTAGCCAGTATTTGAATTGTGCAGACGTTGAAGACTTGGATTCTCTTTTGAACTTGAAAGAGTCTATTTCAAAAAAAATTATTTTTTTAAGCGCCAACAACCAGCCTGATAGTGCTATTCAATTGCTTTCTTCTACTAAGGACAGTTCCTTGGTCAATGATTTTTTTTCCAAATACAATAGCTTGTTTAAAAGTCAACAAGACCAACTCTTAGCCGTTCAAAATTTGCACCAACAACAAATAGTTGATGCAAACAGGGTTTTGATTTTTATTGCCATTCTGACCATCTGTTTCTTTGGTTTTAGTATGTGGTGGTTATTACAGCAGATTACCCAAAAAGACAATTTATTAGAAGAAAATAATTCTTATATAGATATTATACATAAAAATTCGGATGCTATTAAACAATTGCAGGAGCAGGAACACTTAATGGCCGAATCACTTAAGCAAAGCAATGAATTATTAGAAGGTCAAGTGAATAACCAAACTCAATTAATTACGGATGTATTTGAGAGAATAAAGCAGGTTCATCTTGGTACTGATAGTCAATTGAATATTGTTTATGCTAATGGCAGATTGGATGATGTATTTGGTGTTGATGCAAAAGATTTATTAGGAAAACCTATCAATCAGTTTCTTTTTAAATTGGCAGGTGATGCTTTGACAAATCTTTTGAATGAAGGAAGACCTTTGGTTGGTAAGTCAAATCTTGAATTCATTCACCCTCAAAACGGAAAATGGTATGACGCTAGTATCTATTATGCAGATAATGGCGTTTCTATGATTATTAGAAATATTAATAAGAATAAATTAGACGAATTAGAGTTGTATAAGTCTAGACAGATGTATGAATTCATTAGTAAGGCTAATGAAATTATTCTTCATGCTAAAAGAGCTGACGATTTATTCTCTCAAATATGTGAACTTTCAGTAAGCAACAAAGACATTCTATTTACTTGGATTGGTATTCCTGATGATATATCAAAAATGGTTAAACCGCTTTTATGGGCAGGTCAAGGATCTGGATATTTGGCTGCCATCAAAAATATCACTACTACAGACACACCATCGGGCAGGGGGCCGTCTGGTAAAGCCATCCGTGATGGCATCCATTATTATTGTAATGATATAGAACATGATCCTTCTATGGAAATCTGGCGAGCTGAAGCTTTGTCTAGGGGATTTAAATCTTCCATTGCATTACCTATAAAAACAAATGGGAAGGTTGTTGCATTACTAACCATGTATGCAGCTAATGCTAATTATTTTACCAATGAACAAATTGGCCTACTCTTAAATGTTACTGAAAATATCAGCTTTGCTTTACAAACATTCTATAATGATGGACAAAGGAAAATAACAGAATTGCAGTTATTAAAACTTTCACAAGCCATTGAGCAAAGCTCTGCTTCTGTAGTCATTTCTGATTTGGAAGGCAAAATAGAATATGTAAATCCGGCTTTCTGCAACCTAACTGGTTATAGCATGGAAGAATCCATGGGGCAAAACCCAAGAATCCTGAAAACCGGTAGAACTTCTGAATTTGAATACCTCCAACTTTGGCAAACACTTTTAGACAAAAAAACTTGGCATGGTGAGTTTTGTAACAAAAAGAAAAATGGAGAATTGTATTGGGAATATGCGGTTATATCACCAATTCTAAATCATAATGGAGAAGTTACCAATTATGTTGCGGTTAAAGAGAATATTACTGAACGCAAAAGATTAGAAGAAGAACAACAAAGAATGACGGTTGATCTTTTGCAAAGAAACAAAGACTTGGAACAATTCTCCTATATGCTCTCTCACAATATTAGAGGTCCTTTAACCAATATATTAGGTTTGATTGCTGCTGTTAAAGGAGGATTGATAAAATCTGATGAGGAATTGATCATGAATGGCATTTCAAAATCTGCAGATTCCATGGATCAGGTAATTAAAGATGTAACTGAAATATTACAAATTAGAAAATTTAGTGTTGAATCTAAAGAAGCCATTGACTTGAGTGCTGTTTTTGAAAAAGTTAAGAAAACACTGGATAACTTGATAACAGAGAAAGATGCCATCATTGAAACAGATTTTTCTAAAATCAATCATATTTTTAATATTCAAACCTATCTTGAAAATATTTTGTATCATCTTTTATTGAATGGGCTAAAATTTGCCAAACCTGGACATATTCCAAAAATTCTAGTCTGGACGGAACAGAACCTTGACGAATGTCTTATACATGTTAGAGACGAAGGTATTGGTATTGACTTAGCCAAACACAATGAACACCTTTTCCGTTTGTACAAAAAACTAAATTTGAATATAGAGGGAAGAGGGATTGGTTTGTTTATGGTGAAAACCCAATTAGAATTTATGGGAGGCAATATTCAAGTGTATAGTGAACCCGGAATGTGGACAGAATTTCTAATTCGTTTACCTCTTACTCCAAAAGACATTATTTAGGATTGATGCATAAACTCAGTTGGGGTTACCCCATATTGTTTTTTAAACTCCTTGCTAAAATACTTACGGTCATTGTATCCTACTTGATAGGCAATTTCTGCAATGGTCATTTCTTTTTTTAATAAAAGCTCCGCGGCTTTTTTCATGCGAATCAGTTTGATAAAATCATTAACTGAAAGGTCTGATACTGCCTTTAATTTCTTGTACAAAATTGGCGCACTCATGGCCACTTTTCTGGATAACATGGTTACCCCAAATTCAGGGTTCTCCATATGCTCATGAATCAGT
>CAMFKK010000123.1 GCA_945957225.1 uncultured Sphingobacteriia bacterium
TAATTAAGGAAATTATGAATATAATTCAACCAGAAATCTTTATTGAAGGTTCAATTGAATATAATTTATCAAATGCATATTATATGCCCATTTGGACAAGTAAAGCTGAAATAGTGCTAATTAATTCTGTGATTGCTGAATTAGTTTACTTTAACTATTGGGATTTGCCACAACATATTTATAATAGTAATAATAAAGAGATTATTAAAAGAAAAATAGCGCTTTTAGATCCTGATGCTGAAAAACCGGTTGATTGCTTTTGTCATGTGAATCAAAATGGATTCAGTTGTAGAAAAACTGAAATAGATATAGGAATTCCGAATACTGGATTTAAAATAGTTGAAGGCAAATGTGAACAAGCTCAAGTATCCTGTAGTCAGTCAGATTACGGTTGTGGTTGGTTATGGGGTTTTTCTTGTAATGGTTCACATTGTAATTTCGGTTAATATATTAGTATGTTTAAAAAGAGTACTTTTTTCTTAATAACAGCTTCTATCTTGCATTTCACTATGTGTATTTTAGCTGGTTCACTTAATTGGTACAATCAATTGATGATTGTACCAATTGTTTCAATTTTAATCATTGTAATTCTAATTGATAAAATCGTTGTTAATAAATATCTAGTAACACTTGTTCTTGTGCCATTTTTTGGATTGTATTCAATTTTTTCACTTTATAATCAACTATATCCAACATATCCAATTTGGATTTTAGGGATTTTAATTAGTCTAATTACAATTGTTTTTTATAAAAGAAATAGAAATCACAAACTTCTATTTACGATAATTTCTTGTTTGATTATTGGGTGCAGATTTTTGATTATGCCCTCCTATTCAGCATATTTAATGATGGATAAAAACGTAAAAAAATATACGTTAACTAATATCACATTAAATGACGAAAATGGACAACCATTTGATAATCGGAAATTTCAAGGAAAAACTGTCGTCATAGATATCTGGACTACAAGTTGTTCTCAATGCATAAAAAAATTTCCAAAATTAGAGTCTATTAATGAAAAGTATAAATCTGATTCAAGTATATTGATTATTTCACTGAATTTGCCAATTGATAGAGAAGATGATTACAAACTTGCAATTGAATATTCAAGTCCATTTAAATTCAAAAAACTATTTTATAATGGCCTTGATGGATTTGAAAAATTGAAAATTAAAAGTGTGCCAACTTTATTAATTTTTAATAATAAACAGCAATGTATTTATGCTGGTGACTTTAATATAGAATGGAATGTATTTATAGGAAATACCTATAATTTATTAAAATCTATAACTACTGAAAAATGAAATTTATTCAATTCATCATATTGAGTTTAGTATTTATTTCTTGTTCAAATTATTATAAGCCATTAAAACCAATTCTCAGTGTTAATCAAATTTCAAAGAATCTGGGAAAAATCTCTATTGATTCTAGTACTAAAATCGACTTTACAATCTATAATAATGGTAATGGTCCTTTGATTATAGATACCGTAACAGTTTCATGCGAATGCACTGTTCCAAGTTTTATAACTAAGTCTATTTTGCCCAATGATTCAGCAATTTTAAGTGTTACTTATAAACCTACAAATTCTGGTGAATTCAATAAGGCAATAATAATAAGATCAAACATTGACAGCATATTCACTATTTTGAAATTTCATGGTCAAGTCATTAAAATTTGACTTGTAAATTTCAACAATATATAATTGAGGAATTCCTTTTCCCGAATTAATCCTTAGTTTTCAGAAAAATTATTCCATGCTCGCTAGACGCAGTTTCTTGAAATTAAGTTCCTTAGGATTGTCCGCATTTGGGTTCAGCAGTTTTAGATCTGAAGCCGATGCTCGTAAACCCATTGTGATATCAACCTGGCGTGAAGGCATTGAAGCCAATAAGGCAGCCTGGGCAGTTTTATCAAAGGGCGGCCGAGCTTTGGATGCGGTGGAACAAGGCGTACGTGTTACAGAAGCATCGCAGAATTGCTGTGTGGGTTTGGGAGCCAATCCTGACCGAGATGGTTATGTGACTTTGGATTCCTGTATCATGGATGAATTTTCCAATTGCGGTAGCGTAGCATTTTTAGAAAGAATCAAACACCCGGTTTCTGTAGCCAGACGCGTGATGGAGAAAACCCCACACGTAATGCTAGTGGGTTCAGGCGCCCAGCAATTTGCACAAGCGGAAGGATTTCCATTAGAACCTCAAAAGCTTTCTGTAGAAGCCCAAAAAGCCTATGATAATTGGCTCATCAAAAGCGAATACAAACCGGTCATTAATATTGAAAACTCCGGGAATCTGAAAAAACAAGAAGCATTTGCACCACACAAATTAGAGAATGGCAATTGGAATCACGATACCATTGGTATGGTAGCACTAGACGCTAACGGTAATTTGAGCGGATCTTGTACCACCAGTGGCATGGGTTTTAAGATGCGCGGAAGACTAGGGGACTCCCCTATCATTGGCGCCGGATTATTTGTTGACAATGAAATTGGGGCTGCAACAGCCACTGGTCAGGGTGAAGACGTGATACGGATTTGTGGTTCTCACCTGGTAGTAGAACTCATGCGCCAGGGAAATTCTCCGGAAATGGCTTGTAAAAAAGCCGTTGAACGGATTATTAAAATCAAGGGACCTGCTGCCAAAGACATTCAGGTTGGTTTTATTGCCATTAATAAAAAAGGCGAATACGGCGGTTATTGCATTCAAAAAGGTTTTGATTTTGCCGTTTGCTACGCCGATGACAAGAACTTTATGGTACCTGGTAAATTCATCATCTAATGAGCCGGATCCTAGAAATAGCCGTTTTTAATATTGACTCCGCCATGGCAGCCGCTCAGGCTGGCGCCGATAGGTTAGAACTTTGTGAGAATCCCCAAGATGGGGGAACCACACCCTCCTATGGCTTTATGAAAACGGTTAGAGAACTGGTTTCCATTCCCATTTTTCCCATTATTCGGCCACATGGTGGCGATTTCTTGTACAACGAATCCGCTTATCGGGTTATGCAAAAAGACATCGCGCTAGCCAAAGAACTGGGTTTTGAAGGAGTTGTTTTGGGATTACTTAACCCAGATGGAACCATTGACGCTGACAGAACGGCTAAATTGGTAGCGCTAGCTTATCCCATGGAAGTGACTTTTCATAGAGCATTTGACCGTTGCATTCAACCCTTGGAAGCGTTGGAAACCATTATTCAAACTGGTTGCAGCCGAATCTTGACCAGTGGTCAACAACCCAATGCATTTGACGCAAAAGGATTGATTCAACAATTGGTTCAACAAGCCGCAGATAAGATTATCATCATGCCAGGTAGTGGTGTCAGGGCCAGCAATATTCAAGCGCTTGCTAGATTTACAGGTGTGCAGGAATTACATTCTTCAGCCAGAAAACTAGTACCAAGTAGTATGGAATTTGTGGTTGAATCCATGCAAGAATCTTTGCAAAACTGTCTGGTGAATTCAGATGAAATTCAGTTAATGAAACAATATTTGGCATAAATAAGAATGCACCGGCCAAGCCGATGCATCACTTGATCAATTATCTTGAATTCCAAGCTAGATACTTAGTAAAGCATCCTCACTTTAATGGTTTCTTTTACATTTTTGAGTAGTTCCAAAGCCTGTTTAGAAAGCTTTTTGTCTACATCTAAGACAACATAGCCAATTTCGTCATTGGTTTTTAGGTATTGCCCCACAATGTTGATACCATGTTTAGAGAGCTCTGTATTGATGGCACTCAAGACACCAGGTTTGTTATTGTGTACGTGTAAAATGCGATGCGCACCTTCTACTGGCGGCAAACCAATGGCCGGAACCGTATGAGATCCGTTGGTAATGCCTCTTTCTAAGTATTGGAATAATTTAATACTCACGTCTTCTCCAATATTCTGTTGGGCTTCTTCAGTAGATCCTCCAATATGAGGTGTTAAGAGCACATTTGACAGACCTTGTAAAGGAGTTTCAAATTTATCTCCGTTCTTTTCAGGCTCCCATGGGAATACGTCAATTGCTGCACCACCTAAGTGACCTTCGGATAAAGCAACACTCAATGCTTTTAAGTCTACTACTTCGCCACGAGCGTAGTTAAGTAAAATGGCGCCTTGTTTAAAGTATTTAAGATTGGACTTATTAATCAGGTTCTTGGTGCTGGCAATTTCGGGAACGTGTAATGAAACAATGTCTGACTGCCCCAATAACTCTTTTAAATTTTTAGCAGAGGAAGCATTGCCCAATGGTAATTTGGTTTCTGTATCATAGAAAACAACCTTCATGCCAAGGGATTCTGCAAGTACACTTAATTGTGAACCAATATTACCATATCCTATGATTCCCAATGTTTTACCTCTTAATTCAAAACTCCCTTTGGCTTCTTTCATCCAAATGCCTTTGTGGGCAGAAACGTTTTTATCAGGGATGCGGCGAATTAGCATGATACTGGCGCCAATACATAATTCGGCTACTGAACGGGTATTGCTATAAGGGGCATTAAATACGGCAACACCCGCTTTGGTTGCTGCTTTTAGATTTACCTGGTTGACACCTATACAAAAGCAACCTATAGCTTGAAGCTTGGTTGCTGCTTCTAATACTTTTTGGCTAATCTGGGTTTTGGAACGAATACCCACCAAGTGTACATCTTTGATTTCCTTGATTAATTCGTCTTCGCTTAATGCGCCACTTAATTTCTTGACATTGGTATACCCGTTCTGTTTGAATTGTTGAACGGCTTTTTCGCTAATATTCTCTAAGAAAAGGATTTTGATTTTTTCCTTAGGATAGCTGGTAGCTGATTGCTTGCTCATGCTACAAATTTAAATGTTTATTTTATTCAGACCATAACGATAGTTTTCCACGATGGTATCTAGACCATTTACTAGCACTTATATTTGTCACTTTAGCATAAACCCACCATAATGCCCAAAACCATGCTGGTATCCCTTCTTAGTATATTTTTGTTCTCCTGCGGTAACCCCAGCTTGGAACCCAAAAAAGATACCATTGTTCAACAATCAGCACCAGTTAGGCCTTTAACTGAAAAAGAGAAAGCCTATTACCAAGATAAAATTGAAAACCTATACAATACTACTTTAAAGAAAACAGGCTTTAATGGAAGCATTTTGTTGGCTAAAAATGGGGAAATTGTATTTGAAGACTATCGAGGTTTGATCAATTTTAAAACCAAGGAATATATTGGCCCCACTACCCCATTTCATTTGGCATCTATATCCAAAACTTTTACTGCAACAGTGATTTTGCACTTATTGGAGCAGGGAAAAATTAGTTTGGAAGACCAAGTTGAAAAATACCTACCAACATTCCCTTATCAAGGAATTAGCATAAAGGATCTTTTAACACATCGCAGTGGCCTGCCCAAATATGACCACTTTATGGACGGTACCAGAACCGAGACCTATAAAGTGAAAAACAAAAAGGGCAAATGGGTAAAACGTACCAGAACTTATAAGATTCCAGTTAAAGTGGCTGGATTACCTGATAATGAAGGGGTTTTGCAATATATGATTGACAATAAACCCAATCTGGAAGCATCGCCCAATAGAAGGTATCAATACTGCAATACCAATTATGCCATGTTGGCCCTGATTGTTGAAAAGATTACCCAAATGGATTTTCCTACCTATATGCAAGACAGTGTATTCCATGTGCTGGGTATGCAAAACAGTTTTGTCTTTAGCAAGAAGGATACGGCTAATTATGTGCCTTCTTATAATTATAATAATGCCCCATTCCCATTGGAAAAATTGGATTGTATCTATGGGGACAAGAATATATATAGCACGGTAAGAGACCTTTTAGCCTGGGATAAAGCCTTATATGCCGGCAATTTTGTGAGTAGGGAAACCATGGAAATGGCCTATAGACCTTATAGTAATGAAACCCGTGGACAAAAAAATTATGGACTAGGATGGCATTTATATATTAACCCGCCCGATCCAACCGTGGTATACCATAATGGTTGGTGGCATGGTAATAATACCGTGTTTAAAAGACTAATTTCTGATTCAGCCACCGTCATTATCTTGGGAAATAAGTTTAACCGGAGCATCTGGTCTGCCGGTAAAATGAGTTCTGTATTCACCGGTACACCGGATACCACAGAATTAGAACAATAATGATAATAATTCGTCAAAATCAACGTTTTATAGCTACTGCGGCAAGAAAAGCCTGATAGGATGCTAACTATATCGTTTTCCCCTATTTTTGCAGACTTTATATTTTAAACTACGAGACACTAACTGTTTATGGACAAAATTCTGTTTTACGCTGTCCCCGCTATGGGACTAGTAGGATTGCTCTACACCCTGATCAAGTTTAACTGGGTGGCCAAACAAGACGCGGGAAATGACCGCATGAAAGAAATTAGTACGTATATCGCTGAAGGAGCCATGGCTTTCTTGAAAGCGGAATACAAGATCCTAGCCTATTTTGTGGTAATCGTTGCCATCTTATTAGGTATCATGGGATATTCTGATTCCAATAGCCATTGGAGCATTGCCCTTGCCTTTATTTTTGGTGCATTCTTTAGTGCCCTAGCTGGTTTCATTGGTATGAAAATAGCTACTAAGGCAAACGTGCGCACAGCTCAAGCAGCTCGTACATCATTAAGCCAAGCTTTGAAAGTTTCTTTCACTGGTGGTTCTGTAATGGGTATGGGTGTTGCAGGTTTGGCCGTTCTTGGTTTGGGATCTTTGTTTATTGTTTTGAAAATGGTCTTTGCACCAACTCAAGCAGTAGACAGCGAAGAAATGAAACGCGCTATTGAAGTATTGACTGGATTTTCTCTAGGTGCTGAAAGTATTGCTTTGTTTGCTCGTGTTGGTGGTGGTATCTATACCAAGGCTGCTGATGTTGGTGCTGACTTAGTAGGTAAAGTTGAAGCTGGTATTCCAGAAGATGATCCCCGTAACCCTGCAACTATTGCAGATAACGTAGGTGATAACGTTGGTGACGTTGCCGGTATGGGTGCTGACTTATTTGGTTCTTATGTTGCTACCGTTTTAGCAACCATGGTACTAGGTAGAGAAGTAACTGGTGTTGGTGGTGTTGCATTGGTGGATAATTATGGTGGTCTCTCTCCTATCTTG
>CAMFKK010000124.1 GCA_945957225.1 uncultured Sphingobacteriia bacterium
TCTTGGGCGGAACCAGCTTGTCTGGAATCAAATACACTGCTCCAAGTGATATTATCTCCTTGGGTTTAATTGGTGCAGGAAAGCAAGGGGGAATCCTTTCCAACTTTTTTCTAAAGACAGAACAAATTAGATTCACTGCAATTAGTGAAGTATATCAAGCCAAGGCTAAAAAAACCTTGGATGGTATTAAAGCCAACTATGCCAAGAATACCCAATTAGGTGCTTACAATGATATACCTGTGTACAATGACTTTAGGGAATTATTGGCACTCAAATCGGTAGATGCCGTTGTGATTGCTTTACCAGACCATTGGCATGCTGCTGCAGCTGTTAGAGCGGCACAAGCAGGAAAAGATATTTATTGTGAAAAACCATTGGCTTTAACGGTTAAAGAAGGTAGGGCCATGGTCAATGCTACTAGAAAGCATAATAGGGTTTTTCAAACTGGGAGCATGCAGCGTTCTTGGAAGGAATTTAGACAAGCAGCTGAGTTGATTCGCAATGGTTATATTGGTGAGATCAAACAAATTAAAGTAAATGTTGGGCCTCCTCCAACCCCCTATAATTTAGCTGCTGAACCCATCCCAGAGGGATTGGATTGGACAAAATGGTTGGGACCAAATGCACCAGCAAATTTTAACTCAGAACTGGCACCACCAATTACCAAAGACGTATATCCCAACTGGCGCAACTATAAAGAATTTGGTGGTGGGATGGTCACGGATTGGGGGGCTCATATGTTTGATATTGTACAATGGGCACTAGATATGGATGCAAGCGGACCGGTTGAGGTAATTGCACCTGATGGCCAGGAACACCCATTCTTGACTTATAAATATGGTAATGGCATAGTTATGACCCATGAAAAATGGGCTTGGGGAAATGCCATTCATTTTATTGGTTCTGAAGGAGAACTTAAAGTGGCTAGGGGAAAATTAGAAACTACCCCCGCTTCTCTCAAAGACAAAGTAATTGGAGAAACAGAAAAGCATGTGTACAAAAGTGAAGATCATTACAAAGACTTTTTAAATGCCATGCGCACCAGAACAAAGCCAATTTGTGATGTAGAAATTGGGCATCGCACTTCAAGCGTTTGCAATATTGGGAATATTGCCTACCAATTGAAGCGAAAATTGGAATGGAATCCTAAAAAAGAGCAGTTTAAAAATGATCCAGAAGCCAATGAGCTCTTGGGTAGGCCTATGTTGAATGAATGGGCCATTAAGTTGTAATAACCCGTCTAAATTGAGGGCCACTCCAAGGGGTGGCCTTTTTTATTGGCTAGACAGTAAAATATTCCATCATTATAGTCAAACCTTACATTTTAGTCCTAGCTAGTTTCCATTACTTTCGAACAATATTAGTCTATTGCTATTACAACGAATTGCTGGCCGCCCTGAAAGACATTCGCCCTAGCTGTTGATGGAGTTTTTTCCCAACAGTATCCCGATTTGTTCAAAACAAGGTTTCCATCTCGTTAGCATAGTGGTTTAACACTTATCTGCTTTGTATGGAAAATACCATGTACTACGAGGATTTTGAACTGAACAGCCTACGTTATACCAATGGCAGAACCATTACAGAAACAGATATTGTGATTCATGCTGGACAATCTGGTGATTTTTTTCCCCACCATATGGATGAGGAGTGGTGTAAGACACAACCTTTTAAAAGAAGGATGGCACATGGAACCTTGGTCTTTACTGTTGCAGTTGGTTTAACGGCTGTTGCTATTAATCCGGTTTCAATGACATATGGGTATGAAAAAATTAGGTTTACCAAACCTGTTTTTATTGGGGATACTATACGTGTAAAAGTGCAAATAAGTCAATTGAAAGATCATAAAAAGCCAGGCTTTGGTTTGGTATCAGAATTATTAGAAGTGACCAATCAATACCAAGAATTGGTGATGATTTGTGAACATATATTGCTGGTTCAAAAAAAACAAATAGCCAATGGCTAGTGTTACACTCAAAGGGATTACTTGGGGGCATAGTAGGGGATTAACTCCCTTATTAGCCATGTCACAGCGATTTTCAGAATTAAATCCTGAATACAAGATTCAATGGGATATTCGGAGTCTTCAAGCATTTGCAGATTTTCCTATTGAGCAACTAACTGAACATTATGACTTACTGATCATTGATCATCCATGGGTAGGATGCGCTGCTGCCACTAATTGTGTATTGCCCCTTGATCAATATTTGGATGCCGCGTATCTAGACAATCAATTGGAAAATAGTGTTGGTAATTCCCATTTGAGTTATCATTACCAGGGACACCAATGGGCATTGGCCATTGATGCAGCTACGCCAGCAGCAAGTTATAGACCTGACTTATTTGAAAAAGCAAAACAACAGGTTCCAAATAATTGGGATGCTTTATTGGAATTGGCAAAGGCAGGAAAAGTAGCTATACCAGCCATTCCCATTGATTGCTTAATGAATTTTTATAGTTTTTGCATTATTCATGGTAAATATCCCTTTGCCAATCAAACAGCGATAATAGATACCCAAATAGGAATAAAAGCTTTGGAAACAATGAAGGAATTGTATTCCTTAGTTGATCCCCAGTTTTTTCAATGCAATCCCATTGCAGTAGCAGAGTTAATGACAAGCACCAATGATTATTGGTACTGTCCCTTTGCTTATGGTTATACCAATTATGCAAGGGAGGGTTATGCAGCTCATAGCCTAAGGTACACTGGAACAGTTAGTGTTTTAGGGCATCAACTTAGAACTACTATTGGAGGTACAGGATTGTCTGTTTCTGCATTTAGTAAAAATCAGGAAGCTGCATTGTCTTTTGCTCAGTTAGCTGTTTCAGAATCTTGGCAGTCTAGCATATATGTTCAGCATGGAGGACAACCAGGCCATCTGGCTGCATGGAAAAATGATTTGGCCAATAGACTTACCAATGATTTTTTTAAACAGGTATTACCCTTGATGGAAAGAGGATATACCAGACCTAGATACAATGGGTATCTGTATTTTCAAGATCATGCTGGAGCGCCTGTACAATCCTATTTAATGGGAAAAGTCAGTGCCATGAATGCATTGGAACATATGAATCAACTTTACCAAACCAGTTTAACATTAGACCATTCAATTGCGCTAGTATGATGCAACTTCCTCTAAAAGGTTTATTGGTATTGGAGTTTAGCCAGTATCTCTCTGGTCCATCCGCAGGACTGAGATTGGCAGACTTAGGCGCAAGGGTGATTAAAATTGAACGTCCACAAACGGGAGATGCCTGTAGAAAACTCTCTATCAAAAACATGTGGGCCGATGATAACAATTCCTTGTTATTTCATACCATCAATAGAAATAAAGAAAGTTTTACTGCTAATTTGAAGGATCCACAGGATTTGAAATTGCTGTTAAAACTAATAGCCAAGGCCGATGTGTTGACCCATAATTTTAGACCAGGTATCATGGAGAAAACCGGGCTCGGCTATAGCGATGTCATCAAGGTTAATCCCAAACTGATTTATGCAGAAATCTCAGGTTATGGAAAAAAAGGTCCTTGGAAAAATAAACCCGGACAAGACCTGCTTTTACAAGCCATGACAGGTTTGGCATTCACAACTGGAAATGCCAAGGACGCGCCAATGCCATTTGGTTTGTCTATTGCTGATTATATGGCTGGGGGGCAATTGGTGCAAGGAATCCTTGCTGCATTAATTCGAAGACAAAAAACGGGGAAAGGAGCTTTAATTGAAATTAGTTTGATGGAATCCTTGTTAGATTTTCAATTTGAATTATTAACTACTTATTATAGCACTGGTAAGGGTTTGAATAGAAGTCAAGTAAGTAATGGGAATCCTCTTTTAGGAGCACCTTATGGCATCTATCAAACAGCCACAGGGTATATTGCTATTGCCATGATGGATATTCAAGTTTTGGCATCTGTTATTGGTTCTAAGTTATTGGAACAATTTTCTCAGTCTGATACATTTATAAAAAGGGATGAAATAAAACAGATTCTTGGCAGCCATTTGTTGCAAGCTTCGTCCACCCATTGGTTGGCACTACTTCAACATCATGGATTATGGGCAATGGAAGTAAATGATTGGCAAGAAATGACACAAAAAGAAGCTTACCAAGTTTTGCAAATGGAGCAAAGATTGCAGATCAATGGAAAATCTTTTACCACAACTAGGTGTCCTATTCGAATTGATGGGAAAAGAATTTTTTCTTCCAAACCCGCACCAGAACTAGGAGAACACCAACAACACATACAAAGAGATTTGATAAACCAATAAGATGGTTAAATTATTAGAAGATATTATTATTGTTGACCTGAGTCAGTTTTTATCTGGCCCATCTGCTGCTCTTCGTTTGGCAGATATGGGGGCACAGGTTATTAAAATTGAGCGACCAGATACTGGGGATATTTGTAGACATCTTTATGTTTCAGATGTGATAATTGAAGGGGAGTCAAGTATTTTTCATGCTATCAATAGAAATAAACAAAGTTATGCGGCAGATTTAAAAAAGGAAGCTGATTTGCAAAAAGTAAAACAGATTTTGCAAAAAGCAGATGTGCTTCTGCATAATTTCAGACCTGGTGTTATGGAAAGATTGGGTCTAGATTATGATACGGTTAGTGCACTAAATCCTCAAATTGTTTATGCTGAAATTAGTGGATTTGGATCCGAAGGTCCCTGGAAGGATTTACCTGGTCAAGATCTTTTGTTGCAGGCGGCTTCTGGTCTAACATGGTTAAGCAATAGTCAGTCTGAAAACCCCACTCCCATGGGAGTAGCTGTTGTGGATATATTAGCGGGTACCCATATAGCCCAAGGTATTCTCTCCTGTTTGTATAGAAGATCAATTACCGGTCAAGGAGGTTTGGTACAAGTTAGTATGTTAGAAAGTATACTAGATTTCCAGTTTGAAGTGCTGTCTTGTTTTTATAATGATGGTGGAGCCCTGCCTGTACGTAGTGCGGTAAATGGAGGGCATGCTTATATTGCGGCTCCATATGGAATCTATGCCACAAAAGACGGTTATTTGGCTTTGGCCATGGGCGATATTTTAATCCTTGGAATTTTGTTAAGTTGTCCCGAGTTGTTGATTTTTGAAAATAGTGCCGAATGGTTTAGTAGGAGGGATGAAATCAAACAAATTTTAGCCAATCATTTGATTAGTAAATCAACAGTTGAATGGTTAGATATATTGGAACCAGCTGATATTTGGTGTGCCAAAGTATTGGATTATCAATTGCTCATGCAAGAAACTGGCTACCAAACATTGAATATGGAATTAGTTGTAAAAACATCCAAAGGGGTTGCTGTAACTACTACCCGTTGTCCCATTAAAGTTGACGGAGAAATATTGGGTTCAGAAAAAGGCGCACCTTTATTGGGAGAACATAATGCTGAAATTGACCAACAATTCAATATTATTGATACCAAGGAATTATATCCAATAGATAGTTTTTAAGCCACTGCCATGCCATTTGAATTAATAGATACACATGTTCATATATGGGATTTAGAAAAAGTTGATTATCCTTGGTTAAAAGATAATCAGACTATCTTAAATGCTAGTTATCATATTGACGCTTTAACACCTCAATTGAAGAAAGCGGGAATTGCAAAGGGTATACTAGTTCAAGCTTCCAATAATTTTGAAGATACCAATGCTATGTTAATGGTAGCTGAACAAACAGATTGGATTCAAGGCGTAGTTGGTTGGTTGCCTCTTATGGATTCAGAAAGAACAAGTCAAGCTTTACAACAATATCAACAGCATCCTTATTTTAAAGGCGTTAGACATTTGATACATGATGAACCAGACAGTAAATGGTTATTGCAACCAAGTGTTCTAGAAAGTTTGGCAGAATTGGCCAATCAAAACCTGCCTTATGACTTGGTGGGTATTCTCAATGAACATATTGATACTGCTTTAGGTGTTGCAGAAAAACTGCCTCATTTAAAAATGGTATTTGATCATTTAAATCAGCCCCCCATTCAGTCCGGAGAAAAATTTGGAAAATGGGGTGAGTTAATGGCCATCGCCGCAAGGCATCCAAATTTTTATGTAAAGATTTCGGGTTTGGGAACAACCTGTGGTAAAGTGGAATTTTCAAAAGATAGTATCAAGCCTTATTTGGAATTTATAATAGATCATTTTGGCGTAGACCGTTGTTTTTGTGGAGGCGATTGGCCCGTTTCGCTTCTAGCTAATGATTATGCCAATACTTGGAAAATTTATCAATCAGCCATACTTGAATTGGTAGGAGAAAAAGACGCAACAAAAATCTTTGCTACTAATGCCATTGCTTTTTATCATTTGACACCCACCCAAGTATCATGCAATTAGCCAACGGAATTTTATTTCATGCCATAGGTGCTTCCAGTGCCTCACTTTGTTATACCCCGCAGAAAAAAGTTCAGGGATGGTCATGGCAAACTTATTGGTTGGCACAGGCAGCAGTCTGTTGGTTACTCATGCCAGTCTTGGTAGCTTGGTTAACCATTCCACAACTTGGTCAGGTCTTACAGTTAGCACCTTCTACCGCTATTTGGCATTCTTTTTTATTGGGTGTTTGTTATGGGATTGGGGGAACTGCCTTTGGAATGGCTATTAAATATGTAGGTATTTCATTAACCTATGCCATTGCCGTGGGTATTTCCTGTGTGCTAGGCACTTTGGTTCCTCCCGTAATTAGTGGTACTATGCAAGTGCTATTAGAGAGTAAGGGTATTTCATTGATATTTACAGGGGTATTTTTAGGAGCCATTGGTATTGCTGTTTGTGGGATTGCAGGAAGAAGAAAGGAATTGGATTTGGCAGAGGATCAAAGTTTAAAAGGATTCTCTTTGGCCAAGGGTTTGCCACTATGCTTTTTAGCTGGTGTACTATCTGCCTTTTATGGTTTTTCTTTAGATGCTGGTCAGCCAATTGCAGCTATTGCGGAGCAATACGGAGCAGCTGATTATAAGCAAAATGTGATCTATTTGTTTTCCAATTCTGGCGCATTTTTAAGCACGGCTATCTATTGTATTTATCTCCATGTCAAAGAAAAAACTTTGGGTGAATATGGTACAACATTTAAGGGGGGCGCACAGGTATTATCAAAGAATTTTTT
>CAMFKK010000125.1 GCA_945957225.1 uncultured Sphingobacteriia bacterium
CATTAATTTCTTCAATATCTATTTCTTCAAAGTCCATAGAAGATGAATCTGTTTGAACCAAAAAATCTTCTTTTTTGATCCTAACCAAACTATTGTTTTTGGAAAGGACAATTTCATAATTGCTTGTATTCAGAAAATCATGGGTATATAATCTACCCGCCAGTGTGCTACCAATACCGGTAATCAATTTAATAGCTTCGGCAGCTTGCATTACACCAATGATTCCAGGCAAAACACCAATTACTCCCAAGCTTTCACAGGATCCAGAAACGCCATCTGAAGGTTCAATGGGAAATAAATCTCTATAGTCATATTGAATGCCCACTTGGTCAGGATAATGAAATACCGTTAGTTGACCTTGATAACGCGTGACTGCGGCATAGACCATGGGAATTCCTACTATTCCAGCAGCGTCATTGATCAGGTATTTTGATTGAAAATTATCCGTTGCGTCTATCACCAAATCATATCCATGCATCAGATCCAAAGCGTTCTTTCTTTCAAGAGCTATTGGATAAGTGGTTATTTGAACGGCGGGGTTTTGTACATGCATTGCAGCAGCTGCAACAGCTACCTTGCTTTTGCCAATATCTACGGAGCCAAATAATAATTGCCTGTGCAAATTGCTTTCACTCACGGTATCAGGATCCATGATTCCAATATGCCCCACACCAGCGCCAACCAAATATTGCAAAGCGGGACAACCCAATGCCCCCATTCCTACTATCAAGACCTTTGCCTTACCCAATTTTTCTTGGGCTGCTAAGCCAAAACCGGGCAGAATCATTTGTCTAATATATCGTTGTTGGTTTTCCAATTTTTATCCTCCAGAAAATGCAGGCATCAAAGCTACCACATCGGACGGCTGTAAAGCTTGCTTTTCTTGAACCATGATTTTATTGAGTGCTAAAAAAAATGGTACCTGCCCTAATCTTGGATATTGTTGCACTAAACTAGCTTGCAGCATTTCTGTATCTGTTGGCGCTTCCAACAAAAGTCTATCTGCTCCAATAATATCCGTTAATGACCCAAAAATCAAAATTTCCATCTTCTTGATTGAATATTGTTTAAGTAAAAAACAACTTACCCACTGCCATAATTAATACGGTTGCTAACAACCATTTCATTTGACCAATGGGTACTTTTTTAGCACCAATACTTGCACCTAACCATCCACCTACCAGCACTGTTGCTGCAATCCAAACCATGCCGGGAGCTAAATCAAATCCTTTTTGAAACTGACCTCCTAGCCCCGCTAAAGAATTTAAAAATATGAAAATGGCGCTGATAGCCGCGGTTTCTTTTTGATTGGCCCAACCTGCAAGAATTAATACAGGAGATAATAAAATGCCGCCTCCCATTCCAATCATACCTGACAATAAACCAATTCCTGCACCAATTAAAAATAGCATCCAAGACTTGGGCGAAGATGGAGCAGTACTGTTAGACGGATGTATCAATAACCTAAGAATAGAAAATAATAAAACTACAGCAAGTATTTTCTTATACCAACTGTCTGGTAAAGGAATAATGGCTCCTAAATAAGCAAATGGAATTGAACCAATAATTAATGGCCATAATAATTGAGGTCTAAAAAACTTGGCTTTGTAAAATGAAAGAAAGGCCACTAATGAAACTAAGAGATTTAATAGTAATGCTGTTGGTTTCATCACCATGGGGGCAAATCCAAATAAAGCCATTAGTGCCAAATAACCACTAGCCCCACCATGTCCAACTGAAGCATATAACATAGCAACTAAAAAAAAGCAAAGTGCATATAGGATAATCAATTGATCCATGGTTTAAATTTAATGGAATGGATGCAATTTAACCATACTGAATTGTTCAAATTTTTGTTGATTCGCGTCTAATTCTATCCAACAATTGGCTTGTACAAAACTATTTTGCTGATAAGAAGCTTGCCCTCCCAATACTGTTACAATGCCACTGTCTACCCTTCCCTTTAGAAAAAAACAAAGATTAGATTGTTTTTCATAGCCATGTTTTAGCTTACCCATTATGGGTTCATCTATTTTTTTTCCAGACATCATTTGTGTGGCAGGAAGTACATATTGTCTAAAACAACTCATTACAGAAGCAGGATTTCCGGGTAATCCAAAAACTAATTTTGCATCCTGTACGCCAAAGAATATGGGTTTCCCCGGCTTTTGGGCAACGCGATGAAATACCTGATCTACACCCACTTGCAAACAGGCCTGAACCACAAAATCATAATCACCTACACTTACTCCCCCAGTTAACAATACCAAATCATGATGAACCAAAGCCGATTCCAATGTATAAGCTGTTTCTTCTAAATGATCTTTGGCATAAAATACATTGATCTGATTTATTCCTTGTTCTTTTAATAAGGCCCTTAGGGCATATGAATTGGATTCATATACCTGTCCTGTTAATAATGGATTTCCTGGGGCCACTAATTCATTCCCGGTAATCACAATGGCTATACTTGGTTTCCTATACACTTTAATGGCACCAAATCCCATGCTAGCCATAAATCCAACCATACTAGCTGTAATCACAGTGCCAGCAGGAAGGGCCAATGTTTGTTGGGCAATTTCAGATCCAGGCATACGTATATGCATCCCTTTCTCTAATTTTTCAGATTTAATACAAATGCTATTCCCTTTTAGCTCTACCCATTCTTTTTGCACAACCGTATCGGCAAACTCAGGTATAAGTCCACCTGTAAATACTTTGATGCTAGCAGCTTGATCCAATTGTAATAGCTGTAAACTACCTGCAGGCAATTCATCTTGTATACGCAAATCTTGTGTTCTTTCTTCCCATCTAATAGCATAACCATCCATAGAAGACTGTCTAAAAGAAGGAATGTCTATTGGGCTTAACAAATCATCAACCAATACATGACCAACGGCTTGTTCAATGGGTAAGACAATGGCATCCAAACTATGACTATATGCTTGAATCCTTGATCTTGCTTCGGCTACTGAAATCATACAATTATTTTATCCGCCAATGGCAATCATACTTCTGTTATGCAATGTATTGGCATCTATATTTTCAAAATCCTTAGAAAATTGCCCTCCCAGTGCAGCATGTTTATCCCAGATGGCCGCTTTGATTAATGCTGTCAAGTCTCCACCCGATCTTAAAGTACCCAACAAGTCCGATTCAGACGCAGAAAAAAGGCAATTTTTAATCTTACCATCGGCTGTAAGCCTGATTCTATTACAAGTACTACAAAAAGGTGCACTCATGGTTGTAATAAACGCTAGATTGCCTTGATGGCCATCTATTGCAAAATATTTGCTGGTATCATTTGCAGCTGTTGCAATGGGATTCAACAAATAATGAGGGCTAATTTGTTGGAGCATTTCCTGCCAGGTCACAAGTTTATCACTATTCCATTTATTGCCATCAAAGGGCATGAACTCAATAAAGCGAACCGTTATAAATTGATCCTTGGTCAATTTTACAAAATCCATCATCTCCTGATCATTTAACCCCTTTACAACTACTACGTTTAGTTTTATCCTAAAACCTCTTTTTAATAAGGCTGCTATATTTTCCTGTACTTTATGAAACAGGTCTCTTCCAGTAATCAATTGAAATTTTTCTCTTTGCAAAGTATCAAGACTGATATTAACAGATTTAATACCTGCTGTTTGCAATTCTTTCAAAAAATATTCCAACCTAGTTCCATTTGTAGTGATGGACAAATCTACTCCTAGGCTTCCTAATGATTGAATAATTGCCGCAGCGTCTTTTCTTACCAAAGGTTCTCCCCCCGTCAATCTAATCTTTTTAACCCCAAGAGCAACAAATGTTTTGGCAATTGACAAGATTTCATCAGGCTGCATCAATTGTTGATGGGGCATAAAATGATAGTCCTCATTGGGCATACAATAAAAACAACGCAAATTGCAATTATCCGTTAAAGAAATTCGCAAATAATCATGTATTCTGTGGTGCTGATCAATGAGCATTTTCTTGTTTTAATAGTAGTTGAAATTGGCTATAGTCTTCCAAGGTATCAATATCAAATTCACCCAGTGGAAAATCAACCAACACTAAATCATCTAAATGTTGCTCTAGTATTTTTTTGGCGCCTCTGTCCCCTTCCAATTTTTTAATTTGAGTAATATACTTGCTGTGAAACAAAACAGGAGTCCCAAACTGCTCTTGATATTTTGCAGCCACAATTCCCTTTCCTGATTGTTGAAAAGCGTCTATCATCCTAAACAGTAATTGACGCTCTAAAAATGGTTGATCACTGACAACAAATAATAATGTATCTAGATTAGGTTCTTTTTCCATTAAATAATCCATCCCAAATTGAATAGAAGCCGCCATACCCGCTTGCCAATTTACAAATGGAATTATATCAACTGAATTTGAACCCAAGCTTTTTTGAATCTCATCCGCATATTTTCCTGCAACCAAACAAATCTTTGCAGGATGCAGGGCTTTAATTTCTTGAATAATATGCCCCAAAATGGTTTGACCAGCATAGGGTAATAACATTTTTGCAAAGCCAATTCTTGACGCCGCACCTGCTGCCAATATCACTACACCTAATTTCATAGACTACTATGTATGGGTGATTCTTTAAATTTCAAATGTATTGGATGGGTTCTATGAATCACAGACATAATTTCTGAACAAATAGAAAGCGCTATTTGTTGGGCCGTTTCTGCACCAAGATCCAAACCAGTAGGGCCGTATAATTTGCTTAAATCAATGGTAGTCAAGTCTAATCCTCTCTCTTTGAGCTCAGACAGGATTCTATCTTTCTTGGCGGAGGGACCTAACAAACCAATATAAGGAAGTTCTAACTTAAGCAGGCCTTCCAATAAGGATAAATCATATTGGTAATTATGGGTCATTAAAACAAATGCGGTTCTGTCATCAACATGTATTTTCTCCAAAATTTCATTTGGCTTACCCACTAGAATTTCGGAAGCTTCAGGAAAACGTTGTGCATTTGCATGGGTAATCCTACCATCTATTAAACTAATATTCCAACCCAATACTGTTGCCATTTTCATCATTGGAATGGCATCATTACCCGCACCTACAAGATATAATGCAATTGGAGGCAAACAAAAATTTAAAAAACACATTTGTTGATGCGCTTCAACCTCATATTCAAAATGAACTGATTCCTGTTTTGCTACATGTTCTTGAATCAATTTGAGTACGGGTTGATCTTGAAACAAAACAGATAATGTATCCAAATCCATGGTGCCAAAATGTTGTCCCTGATTTAATGAATAAAGGGTACAAACCCATACTGGTTTCCTAGTAAAGATGGTCTTCCTTAGCGCTTCAATGGGCTTGGCATGGCTTGTATTTAATGGTTCAAAAAGAATACTGACTATGCCATTACAACCCAGTTGGATGCCAATACTGGCGTCTTCCTCATCTGTAGTGTCGTAAACTACAAGTTTATTTTTGCCCTGATTAATGGCCAATACCGCTTTTCTAAGTGCATCTCCTTCTAAACAGCCCCCACTAATGGCCCCTGTCATTTGACCAGTTTCAGTAACTAGCATTCTTGCACCAGGTCTTCTATAAGAAGATCCCTGTACATGAACAACAGTGGCAAGTGCGCAAGAAATTCCCTCAGCAATTGCCGCATCAAAAGCATGAACTATGGCGCTAGACTCTTGCATCTAATTTTTTAATTCTGTTCTTTTCTTTGCTACCATTGCAGTTGTAATAGCCACTGAAGATTTATTACCCCAACTGTTACGAACATAATTATAGATATCAGCTATTTGTTCATCCGTCAAATAATCTTGGGCTGGCATAACTGCATTATAAACTGTTCCATTCACTTTTATTTCTCCTGATTGACCTTTAAGGACATAGGAGATTAATTCACCTGTAGATTTACCAAGATAGTCCGATTTGGCTAGGGGCGGAAAAGCACCAGGCAAACCCTTTCCATCTGCCATATGACAGTTCTGGCAATTTGCAGCATAGGCATCCTTGCCCCTAGCAATACTTTTAGCTAGGTTAAATGTTTGTACAAATGAGCTTGCGCCTAAGAAAAACAAGCCCAAACCAAGGATGAACAGATATTTTTTCTTCATGGAATTGTAGAATTTAGAATACAATTTTACGGATATCATTAGCAATCTACGATTTCGTTTAACAAAACAAATAAACAAGCTATTAAAAAGGATGGCTTGGACTAAAATAACAAAGATCCCATCTAATAATTAAAATGCCAGCACCCTTGGTGCTGGCTAGGATATTGGAATCTATGGGGGGTTTAATTGTTCAACACTGTAATCTGGCCTTTTTCATTTATTTGTAAATAAAGGTCTTCATTTAAACCACTTAAAGACAGATAGTAATTGGTTTCATTGTCAGCGTTTACAAACTCAATACATTTTACCAACTCATATTCTGGATATGCATACTTAGCTGCCATTTGATTAAGGGCATTTTTAGGCAATTTGTCATATGCAAATGTTTTACTGATGCCTATTAAATCTCCATCAAGGGTATAAAACATTTCTTTAGTCATGCCAGCTTCTTCTAAACTTGCTTTCTGGTAAGATTCATATTTAGACCATGTAATTTGATTGGATTGCTGATAGGCTTTTTTCAAAGCAGATACAGATTTGTATGGAGCGTCTTTTGGTGCTGCAAAAGCGCTTGTACCAATAAATAAGGTTACTAGGGCGGCAAAAAGGATCTTTTTCATGTTTTTATGTTTAATTTTTTAAAAGCCAATTCATTTACTGTTGCTTTTGATAAAGTAGTATCAAATCAACAAGTCAAAATTACTTTCAGAGAAAAGCATTGAGCAATGGATTGTGAGCAGTGTAGGCCAAGCAAGAAATTATGGGACAAATGGCGTTAAATCCTAGGTTAATGCAAGTTAAAATGACCCTGAAACACAATACAGGATTGAAAAGGAGCTGTTTTCTTAATGAATTGCTAAAGCTTGTAATAAAAAAGGTAAAATATAGGATTGGTGGCTAACCAAGGGACAAATGGCAAAATATCGGTCAAAAAATCTGTTTGCCATAGATTAGGAACAAAAAGAAGCCGTCTCAATACAAATTGGGGCGGTTTTCTTTTGTTTGAGATTTTA
>CAMFKK010000126.1 GCA_945957225.1 uncultured Sphingobacteriia bacterium
GATAGGCTCCGGTCTCGTGGGCTCGGAGATGTGTATAAGAGACAGCACCAAGCTCATCCACTTGAGGTAATGGGCCGCTAGATCATTGAACTTACCAGCTACCAAAAAAATCACCGTATCAGCCAACAGAAATTGTCCTCCGGCCCAAACCAAAAATAAACCTCCCATTAATCGGTTGATTTTGTTTTTGAACTGATACCATTTTTCGGGGCTTTCTTCATACAATACGGCCCCTTTGGGAAATACCGCATTAAACAGTGCCACCATAATGGTTCTAAAAGTCCAGATTAATTTATCACAAAGTGAATAGGCACCTAAAACCGCGGCCTGTCCAGTGGCAGAAATGCCAAATAAAAAAATGGACTGTTGTAAGTACACAGTCATATTATTCCCCACCAAAAAGCTATTGGTTTTGAAAAAGTCTATACAGGTATTCCATGAGACTTTTACTACTAGCAATCTTTTGAGATAATATTCCCTGAAGATGAGAAAACTATAAAACAAGACATTGGTCATGCCCATTAAAAAATTTACCCAAGGACCTTGATGGGCTTCTTTGATACAGAGCAGTATCAAACCCAGGGTTAGGAGTTTAGAAATGGCATTGAATAGATTGTAATTACTGGTATCCTCTTTACCTACAAAGTAGAACAAGGGATTCAACACTTCTCCTAAAACAATGGGCATGGCCAACAAAAAATAATAGGCGTTAATCCCGTTTAAACCATACCAGCCAAGCATTCCAGCCAAGAGTACAAGAAACACCAAGCCCCTTGATTGCATGATTATTTTAAATTGCCTAGACATTTCTAATGGATACTGGCGCGATGTGGCAATATCATTGACCCCTGATTGTCCACTCCCCCAAGTAACTAATATAGTCAGTAGCCATGCAAAACTATTGGCCACCATGACTTTTCCAAATTCCTCTACCCCTACAATTCTAAAAATAAAGGGAAAGAGTAAAATATTGAGTAGGGAATTGCTAATCTGTATCAGCCCCAAATTGGCAAAATTCTTGACCATGACTTGGTGCGGCTTCAGACGGGTATGGATTTTTTTTATCAAACCACTAAGACGTTTTCTTTCAATAAATTTCTGATCCAGATTTTCTTCAGACTATTTCTCCAACAAACAACTAGCATAAGCTACTAGTCCTTCTCCGCGGCCCACAAAACCCATTTTCTCTGTGGTGGTAGCTTTAATGGAAACATCGCGGTCAGTTAAACCAAGAATGCCCGCAATGGTTGCTTGCATCTGTGCTACATAAGGTTTAATCTTGGGGGCTTCCAGACAAAGGGTTGCATCAATATTCACCACATGATAACCTTCCGCGGCAATTAGCTCTGCCGTCCGTTTGAGTAGGATCTTACTGTCAATATTTTTGAATTCTGAAGAGGTATCGGGAAAATGAAATCCAATATCGCCCAAGCAAAGGGCTCCTAATAATGCGTCACAGATGGCGTGCAAGAGTACGTCTGCATCACTATGACCCAAAGCGCCTTTATGATAAGGAATTTGCACGCCGCCAATAAACAAATCACGGCCTTCAACCAATTGGTGAAAATCTACTCCCTGTCCAATCCTTAATCCCATATAGTCAGTTTTAGATAGGCTCAAAGATAGGATGCATCAGATAAAGCAGCTATTAATATTCCTCACTACTCAAATGAAATACCAGACCCAATCTAACCGTATTGGATAGTGGATTACGTGTAACTCCACTGCCCGATGGAACCAGGTAAGAAATGTTCACGCCAAAGCTATTGGCATTGAAACCGGCACCCACAGAGAAGTATTTACGGTTGCCACGGCTCTTGTCTTCATAGAAATAACCACCACGGAAAAAGAACTGGTCATTATAAGCATACTCTACGCCCACAGAGGCCTGAAAGCTACTGGTGATGCTGCTTCCATCGCTAAAAGACTTCATCCAGCTAGACATCACACCCATGCTTCTGTACTCGGCTAGGTTGGCTGAATCGGTGCTATAAACCCCTGTAGCTTTAGGAGCAATGGGAACCAATAATTTATTTAAGTCAATTCCAAAAGTGATTCTATTGCTTTCATTAATGCTATTCACATAAGACAGACCCAAGCCCATATTGGCGGGGATAAAATCTTTGTTTTTGGCGTCATTGGTATAGCCAATTTTGCCACCCAGATTGGTCAAAGAAATACCCCAGTTAAGACCTGATCCTTCTTCATTTAAGCCATGGTAATAGATGCCCAAATCGGCAGCTACGGTATTACCGGCTTTATAAACCACCCCTGTTCCAACATCACCAGTAACCAATCTGGAGTTGATATAACGCAGGGCACCACCAATACTTAAATTATCTGTTAATTTTCTAGAATATCCAAAGTCAAGG
This sequence comes from uncultured Sphingobacteriia bacterium, assembly GCA_945957225.1. Classification (GTDB taxonomy): domain Bacteria; phylum Bacteroidota; class Bacteroidia; order Chitinophagales; family Chitinophagaceae; genus Sediminibacterium. Next base: position 2,373 of record CAMFKK010000126.1, read on the forward strand.
GCAAATTCACTAGGCTTTACAGAGTTCAAAATATTACCTGAATTATCTGTTAGCTGAATATTACCCAAACTAAAGAAACGCATGGTGCTGCTGATGGCAGAAGCCTCGTCCAGCTTATAATAACCGGCCATGGAAGCCAAATACACATCGTTCAGACCAAGGTCTTTTAACCAAGGGGTATAGTTGATGGCTATGGAAGATTTTTTGGGTGTAAATGGAATTTTTCCCAGGTTCCAAAACGCTGAGTTGGCGTCTGGCATGGTGGCAATAGACAGGTCTCCCATTCCTCCTGCACGTGCATCAGGTGAGATGCGCAAAAACGGAACGGCGGTACTAACTATATTAATGGAATCAGTTTGTGCTTGCAGCCTAGGGCTCAATACGGCAAGGCTAAAAGCCAATACCAATAAGGATTGCAGTTTTCCTTTCATACAATGAAGGTTTAATCTCAGGGGTTTTTACCCAAACGTAAATAATAAAAAAATAGTGTAGAGATTATACCATTCAACTGTTTTAATAGAGGATCATTTGACCTGCGGATACATATTTCTGTTCTCCTAAGGTAATGACTACTCGGTAAATATAGATAGCTTTTTTGAGTTTTTGACCATTTTCATTGGTTCCGTCCCATTGAATCTCACTATTTCTGGTACCCGCGGTAAAAACTGTTTTACGTATGGTCTTGACCAATTGCCCACTGCTACTAAATATGGCAATCTCCACAGGCAATTGGGTATTGGGTTGGTTGTGCTCAAAACTAATGGTGGTCTTATCTATAAATGGGTTAGGATAGTTCATCAGTTTTTGAATCACAGACTTCTCCTGATTGGCTACTTCAAAATCTAAAAGAGTTTGGCTAGAATTATTGGCCAGATCCCAGGCCTTGATCCTAATCTGGTGCTTTCCGGGACTCATGGTGTGTAACTGATAAAGCACGGTTCCCCGCTGATAATTATCCAATAGTCCTGTATAATAACTATTCAAAACCAATACATTACGCTCATTGCCATCTATCACAGCGGTAATATCATGCCCAATACCGGCCCCTGAAACATTGATCCCAGAACTATCGGCTAGGTCTAGGAGCAGGACAGGATTTTCGTGAGAGAGCCCTCCTTTTTTAAAAGCAGTATCATTTAGCCAGGCCTTGATTAGGGGACCCTGATTATCGGTTAGTGCAGGTGCCAATCCGGCAATGATATAATTGGTATCGGCTCCGCCGGCATCCCTTTTTCCATCTGTGGCATAAAAACTAAACCTGCCCTTGCCGGGTTGGTAATTGATGTCTTTGGGCAGAATCATACTAAATTGAAACAACCCATTTTTTACCGTGGCCCTTCCCTTGTATAAAATGCTATTCTGCACCTGAAAACTGGTTACGGGGCTGGCGGCATCATTGCCCAATGTTTTCACGGACTGGGCTTTGTCATACAAAACAGTTTCTACTACCCCTTGAAAATTGGTCAGGGTATTGCCTGAACCGTCTATGATTTTTCCGCTTACCTGGTATTTTCCCAATGCTTGTAAACTGTCTTTACCCTTGGCAGCTTGCCCATTAATAGCGGTTAGTTGCACTTGATTTTTTGGAAAAGCCAGTCGCATGGCGGGGTCTCCCAAGAGCGTGAACTTTCTATTATTAAACACGTCTCCAAAAGACTGGTAGGTCTCATTTTTGGCAGCCATGACCGCCTCACCCAAAGTTAGGTATTGCCCGCTGGGCGATGGTTTTAGGGCAATGCGCAAATAATTATCATTCATGATTCTATTGCTATAGGCAAAGACCACGCGCGTAGTAGTCATGAGGGCGATGGCACCATTGGCATTATCCATTAACAAAGAAGAACCCAGTGATTGTTTGCTTGGATCATCATAAGGTGCAAAGTCACAACTGGCCGTAATAAACAGCGGCAGTTTGTCTGGATTATTGAATCGCTTTACTTCTGTGGCGCTGATTACCGCTTCTTCTGCCAAACGCAAATAATTGCCGTGGCCGCTATAATTGACAATGAGTTTTCCGTTAAATACGGCATTGACAATGGCTTCATTTACGGCGGGATATCTTCCTCCTCCGTTGCCACTTACCAAGGGATATGCGTCTAGATATATTTTTTCTTGGTTGATCCTGCTATTGGTACTATTCACAGCAACATTGAGTGATTCTGCGTCTGAGAGGTGCAGGTTGCCATCCTTATCGTCTGCAATAAAAACGGCTTGGTTGCGCCATCCGCCCATGCTGGCGGTATCATGGTAGTGGATAATCTTGTTGACCATGGTGGTGGCTTCCGCGGGGTTACGCGCGGGGATTCTACCGATGCCAATATCCAGTAACCCCGCGGGGGCCACAAAATTCACATCCTCATTGTTATCTAGTAGTCCAAAAAAATCATCGCTGGTATGAGAAATCAGCGGGTCAAATGATTGTACCGTTTGATAGGTTGGAACCAGGTTAGAATTATTTGCTGCGCGATATTTATAGTCATAAGTACCGTTACCAAAAAGCAATAAAAATCTAGGTTTTGAAGCAGTGGCGGCACCCTTGTCATAATACATTTTTACAAAATCACGAATGGCGGTAGGGTCTGGATTGCCACTAGCAAATTCTTGATAAATCTGGTCTGTGGTAACTACTACTGATTTGTATCCGTCTTCTTGTAAATGAAATGCTGCTAGTCTTTTTGCTTCTGCTAAAAGACTGTTATGTGTAATCACCAACAGGTCTGCAGGCCCCGTCTGGTGCAGGTTCTGGTTGTTTACTTTTCCTAAGAGTATGGGGCTGGGTAAACTGCTTTTGTCAAAAGCTACAAACTCGTGCAAACTGCTGGCTTCTTGTAGAAAACTGAGATTGATTCCGTTGAGAACTGTGATTAATTGTTGGGGTTGCGGGGGCTGGGAAATGTCCCAAACCTGGGTATTACTATTAGCCCCCGCAATGAGGAACTGCGCCACGGCTCCGGGGTTCACCGTTTCCCAATCCCTAAAAAAGAGGGGGATGTTGGGGAGTATGCTTAGCTTGCTGCGGCCGTGCATTTCAAACCAGTTTAACCAGCCTTCCGCCCCGGCCGCAGCGGACTGAAACTGCACACTTAAACTTAGTCCTGTTTGACTAGTACTAACGCTTTGCTGAAGACTTCCCTCCATAGCCGTTGCGTCTAAAAAATAACCGCTGATGGAAGCCAGACTTACCGGATTCAGGGCCTGCCCATTGAGTTGCAGGTTAAAACTACTGGGGGCGCCAATGCTTCTTCCGGCAAATTTGGCCCGCACTTGTACCGGGTTGGTCAGGATCCTATTGGGCCAGTCTACGCTAAAATTCTTGGTTGATGAACTGCTAAAAGATTCCCCCAACCATTCCTTGCCGCTGGAGAGCAGGTTCACCAAATCATTTTCATAGAAATACCGTTCCTGATAACTATTGACTTGTACCGTGGCCTGTGTTGGAGCCGTAGTACTCTGAATCCTTTTGCCCACTCCTCCAATACTAATATAATAGTAAGCTGTATCAGTGTATAGGTTCTTCAAATGGGTAAAACCCTTGTTCAAACTGTCTTTGACCCATTGGTGGGGGCCTGGGGCGTAAAACATCAAAAAATCGCTCCCGCTAAAAACCCCATCTGCTCCGTCTTCAATGGCAATGGCATTTTCAATCAGGTCATCGGGTCTTGGAGCAGCATTTCCCTCTGGTAGCATGGCTCCCCCGTTCCCAAAAACCCTGATAGCAGCGGAACTTATTGCGCCAGAACTGATTCCCAAGCCGCTCAAACTATTGGCGTCAATTTTATACACTCCTTCCTTGGTCACCCCAATCTTGGCCCAATTACCCGTGGCCAGCACAGAATTGGGGGCATATACCCGCTGGGAAAAGCCATCGGCGTAGCCAAATAAACCCATGACTAACAGGCAGATGGCCAAGAGTTGACCCCCATTTTGGATATTTTGTTGCTTGTTTTTCAAGATTGGACCACTAGTTCTGCTGATGAAATCTTAGGTTATTTTCAAAACTACTCTATAAGCAGATACGTTAACACTAGGTTTTGGCGTTATATGGGCTAAAATTAGGTTTTTGCTAACAGAAGCAGGGCGGTTGATTTTTAGTTCATTAAGGGAAATCTTATATATTCGCATGGACTTAAATTAGAAAGATCTGATTAAACTCTACTTCAAATTCAATCTTTAACAATGCAGTTATTGAAAACAACCAGGAATTTGGTTTGGCTACTGGCCGTTGCCGGATCATTTAGCGCCTGCGGTATTCTTGGAAAAAAATCAGATAAGTCTACGGCTACCGGCTGGAATTACAATGACAAAAACCAAGGTAATTTCAACGTGGTGAAACCTAAGGACATTACAACCGCTCCAGGTTTGGTCTTTGTTCAGGGTGGTACCTTTACCATGGGTGCTACACAGGAAGACGTAATGGGAGGCTGGAACAATATCTCTAGAAGGGTTACAGTTCCATCATTCTTTATTGACAAGACTGAGGTTGCCAACGTGCACTATCGCGAGTATTTGTACTGGCTTGAAAATGTTTTTGGCCAAGCAGGAATGGATTCAGTGGTAGAGCAAGCAAAACCAGATACTTTAGTTTGGAGAAGCGAATTGGCATTTAATGAGCCATATGTTGAATATTATTTCCGTCACCCTTCTTATAACTACTATCCTGTTG
>CAMFKK010000127.1 GCA_945957225.1 uncultured Sphingobacteriia bacterium
CAGCAAGTCTGCAAAGTCCAGTGAATACAAAACCTATGTGCTAACATCTAAGGATGAAAACAAATTATTGTCTATTAAAAAATTGCTAACGGATAACGGCATTGAAACAGGGACTATTAGCAATAAAACTTTCAAAGGATTTAATTATTTCTCTGGTAAAGAAGAATCCTTTGTAGATGAAGGAATGCATTTGGCAGTAAGCGCTTATCAAACCAATTCCGTATTGGCAAGGGTTTTATTAGAACCAAGAACAAAATTAGTAGATTCTAATACCTATGATATTACAGCTTGGGCACTGCCTTATGCTTATGGCATAAAAGCTTATGCTGTAAAAGAAAAATTAGAAGTAAATACGGAAGCCAAAGCCGCTACTGCAATTATTGCGGCTAATTCCAATTATGGATTGTTAATCCCATATACTTCATTGAACTCAGCCAAGCTAATGGCAGACTTATTAAAAAAAGGAGTGAAACTGCGCTACGCCACTGCTCCTTTTCAGTACAAGGGTAAGGACTATGGACGTGGTACTATCATAGTTCTTAAAACCAGTAATACTGCTGTGAATTGGAATCAACTAACCAATGATGCCTGTCAAAAATTTCATGTGCAGGCAGATGCGGTTGAAACTGGATTTATGGATAAGGGGATGGATTTTGGTTCTCCTGATATTCGTGTAATCAACGCCGCGCCCAAAGTGGCATTGATTAGTGGCGAGCAGAGTTCTTCCTTGGGCGCGGGCGAGATCTGGCATTTCTTTGACAAGCAATTGGATTATCCATTAACCTTGGTCAATGCTAATGATTTGGCTAGGTTTAACTTAAAGAATTACCAAGTATTGATTATCCCAGATGGCTTTTATAGAAATTTGACAGACAAACCCACTACTGATAAGCTCAAAGATTTTGTAAGAAATGGAGGTAAATTAATTGCTTTAGAATCAGCTGCAGAACAATTAGCAGGAGCGGATTGGGGCTTTAAATTAAAAGAAGACAAGTCCGATGACAAAGGAGAATATGCTGCATTAAAAAAATTTGCCGATCAGGAGAGAAATTCACTAATGAGTTCTATTCCAGGAGCTATTTACAAAGTAGACTTAGATAATACACATCCATTGGCTTTTGGCTTTCCTGATTATTATTATACCTTAAAGCAAGACGCCAATATTTTTGAATTTATGAAAGATGGCTGGAACGTAGGTGTATTAAAGAAAGATGCCTATGTTACTGGATTTAGTGGGGTTAAAGTAAAAGCCAAATTAAAAGATGGATTGTTGTTTGGAAGCATGGGCGTGGGTTCTGGTTCAGTAGTAGTATTGGCGGATAATCCCATGTTTAGACAATTCTGGGAAAATGGTAAGCTACTATTTTGCAATGCAGTTTTCTTAGCCGGACAATAATTATTCCAAATCCCTATACCATATGCGCATCCTACATACATTTTTTTGCCTTAGTCTTAGCTACTGCTTGATATTTGGGAAAACTGTACAAGCTCAGGTTCCTGTAAGCTCCAACTCAGCAGATATCTATATGCAATTACAGAAACTCAATGTATTGGGTTCTGTATTATATGTGGCCGCACATCCAGATGACGAGAACAATAGTTTCTTGCCTTATTTGGCAAAGGAAAAACTATATCGCACCGCCTATTTAAGTTTGACCAGAGGAGACGGTGGTCAAAACCTAATAGGAAGTGAGCAAGGAATTGAATTGGGACTGATTCGTTCACAAGAATTATTAGCAGCCAGAAGACAGGATGGAGCAGAACAATATTTTAGCCGCGCCTTTGAATTTGGGTTTAGCAAAAGCACGGAAGAAGCTTTGCGTATTTGGAACAAGGATAAAATCTTAGCCGATGCAGTATGGGTGATTCGCCAATACCAACCCGATGTGATTATTGCCCGTTTCCCAGGAGATGCAAGAGCAGGTCATGGCCATCATTCGGCTTCTTCCATTATTGCTTCAGAAGCATTTGTTGCGGCAGCAGATCCAAAAAGATTTCCTGAACAATTAAAATATGGGGTTCAACCCTGGCAAGCAAAACGCTTGCTTTGGAACACGTTTAATTTTGGGGGTGCCAATACTACCAGTAATGATCAATTTAAATTAGATGTTGGTGCGTTCAATCCCCTTATTGGAAAAAGTTATGGTGAAATTGGAGGAGAAGCAAGAAGCATGCACAAAAGTCAGGGAGAGGGTAGACCAAGACGCAGAGGGGCATCCATAGAGTACTTTACAACTTTGGGTGGGGAAGCACCACAAACAAGTTTAATGGATGGGGTAGATATTAGTTGGAATAGAATTCCTGGTGGTAAAGCCATTCAAGAAAAAATCAATACCATCATTGCTAATTACCAATTCAACAAACCAGAAGCTTCAGTAGATGCCTTGGTAGAATTGTACAAATCTATTCAGCAAATTCCTGTAAAATCTTTATGGAAAGAAAAGAAATTAGCAGAATTACAAGAGCTGATTTTTACCTGTGCTGGATTATTTTTTGAAGCCACTACTGATGAAGAATATGGGGTATTGGGGCAAAAGATGAACTTAAATCTTTTTGTCAACAAACGCAAAGAAGCCAATATTCAATGGGAGCAGGTCTGGATGAAAACTACGGCTAATGAAAGTTTTGACAGTCTTATTTCAAAACCATTAGGTACCAATCAAAACAATAATTTCATCAAAAGTATTCCTATTGATCCATCCAAAAAAGTATCACAACCTTATTGGTTGGCTAAGCAACAAGATAATATTGGATCCTTTACAGTGGATGATCAAATGCTAATAGGTCAAGACCAGAGTGCCCCAGCATACACGGCCTATTTTAAATTTAGCATCAATGGTTTGCAACTCATAGCAGAAAGACCCGTGCAATACAAATATGTAGATCCAGTAAAAGGAGAATTGTATCAGCCATTTGTGGTCATTACCCCCATCATTGTTTCTTTAACACCAGATGTGGTTTTAAACAATATTCAATTTGGAGGAAAACAAGTAGCCAACCCCAAATTACAATTACAATACAAAGCCAATTTTACCGGCAAACAAATACCTATAACTATCCAGATTAAACAAGAGAGTAGCGCTATTTATTCAAAGGATACCATCATGGATCTGGAAGCGGGAGCGGTTTATACCCAGCAAATTCTATTGAGTAATGCATTTAAAAGCAATAAGACACCCATACTTACGGCAGAATTATTGATTAAGCAAAATGGAAAGTCACAGGTCTATAGTTCTTATTTAAGGGCCATCAAGTATGACCATATTCCTGCCATCCATTATTTTTTCCAAAATAATGTGAATGTTATTACCGAAGAAATAAAAGTAGCTGGTAAGAAAATTGGCTATATAACAGGAGCTGGAGACAAAGTGCCTGATGCATTATTGCAAATGGGATATGATTTGCAATTTTTGCATGAGCAGGATATTACAGATGAAAAGCTCAAAGAATTTGATGCAGTGGTATTGGGCATTAGAGCCCACAATGTATTTGAATGGCTAACCAATAAAAATGAGATCCTTAATAGATATGTTTCTCAGGGTGGTAATTTAATCGTACAATATTTGAAAAGCAATCAAATAGGGCAAAAGCGCATTAAAGTTGGACCTTATCCTTTTATGGTCAATGCAGGTTCAAGGGTAACAGAAGAAAACGCCAAAGTGAATTTTCTCTTGCCAGAGCATGGTGTTTTAAATTATCCAAACAAGATTACAGACAAGGATTTTGAAAACTGGGTACAAGAAAGAAGCACTTATCAAGCAGAGCAATTAGACCCTCATTTTGAATTACCCATTGGAATGAATGACACGGGTGAAAAACCAGGAAATGGTAGCTTGGCCATTGCCAAATATGGGAAGGGCAATTTTGCTTATGTGAGTCTGGTTTTGTTTAGACAATTGCCTGCTGGAATTCCTGGGGCCTATAAACTCATGGCAAACTTAATTGCCATGCCAAAAAATCAACCATGAGTCAACAACCCCGTAGAAGAATTGGTGCAGTTACTTTAATACTAATAGCTTTGGGTATAGGACTCTTGTTGAAAAATGTAAAACTAGGTCTCTTAATAGGTCTAGGACTAGGTTTACTTGCAGGAGGTTTAATCAGTAGCAAGAACAATAAATAACATGCAGGAACAAAAAAATAAAATTCCCTTATTTGCTAGCTGGAAAAGCTGGTACCTATTTGTACTGGTAGTATTGGGTTTATTCATCCTATTTTTTATCTGGTTTACAAATGCTTTTTCATGAGTAATATTGACTGGATAGTATTAGTTCTAACCTTAATGGGCATTATCGCTTATGGTTTATATAAAAGCCGTACTGCCAAAAATCTTGAAGGCTATTTCTTAAGTAATAGAAGTATGCCATGGTGGTTGGTTTTATTGAGTATTATGGGTACACAGGCAAGCGCCATTACCTTTCTATCTGCCCCAGGTCAAGCCTATACAGACGGAATGCGTTTTGTTCAATACTATTTTGGACTGCCCATTGCCATGGTCATTATCTGTATCAGTTTTGTGCCGCTGTTTAATAAGTTAAAAGTGTTTACCGCTTATGAGTTTTTGGAACAAAGATTTGATATTAAGACCAGGGTATTTACCTCCTCACTGTTTTTGATTTCTCGCGGACTTTCAACTGGAATTAGTATTTATGCCCCCTCCATTATTTTAAGTTCTTTATTGGGTTGGGATATTTTTTATACCAATATTGTCATGGGGGGATTACTCATTATCTATACCGTTAGTGGGGGTGCAAGAGCAGTGGCATATACCCAACAATTGCAAATGGTCATCATTTTTATAGGCATGTTTTTGGCAGGCTGGTTAGTAGTGCATTATTTACCAGAAGGGGTTGGCTTTGCCGATGCGCTAAAAGTAAGTGGGGCTTCCGGAAAATTAAATGTGATTACAACTGGTTTTACAGAAAAAGGTTTTGACTGGAAAGACAGATACAATATTATTAGTGGGGTAATTGGGGGATTTTTTTTGGCCCTTTCCTATTTTGGAACCGATCAAAGTCAAGTAGGACGCTATTTAACGGCCAAAGACAATACAGAAAGTAAGATTGGTTTGTTAATGAATGGATTGGTCAAAGTGCCTATGCAATTTTCTATTCTCTTATTGGGAGCTTTGTTGTTTACTTTTTATCAATTTCATTCTGCCCCTGTTTTTTTTAATCAAGCGGTAGCTGATAAAGCAAAAAATACAGCGTATGCTGATACCTTAGGCAAATTAGAAAATAGGTTTATGCAAGAACAATTGCAACAACAAGCCTATAGCAAAACCTATGTGATTCAAGGGAATGAACAATTTAAAGACAGTTTGAAACTGGGTTCAGGAAAAATGGCAGCTACACAAAAAGCCTATAAAGCCATTTTGAAAAAAGCACTGCCAGCATCTGATACCAATGATACCAACTATATTTTTCTGCGTTTTGTTATAGACTTTTTGCCAAAAGGTTTGGTGGGTTTACTCATTGCCATTATTTTCTTAGCAGCTTGGGGATCAATTGCCGCTGCATTGAACTCCTTGGCTTCCTGCACTATGATAGACTTTCATGTGCGATTCAAAGGCAAAGTATATGATAGAGACAATGCGGAACAATGTGCCACTGAATATAGGGTGTCAAAATATTATACGCTGGGTTGGGGGATTTTTTGTGTGATCACCGCAGAATTTGCAACAGGCATGGGTAGTTTGATAGAAGTGGTAAATATCTTGGGTTCCTTATTTTATGGCGTGATACTAGGGATTTTCTTAGTGGCCTTTTATTTAAAAAAAGTACAATCCAATGCGGTGTTTGTTGCAGCCATTTTAGGCGAACTGATTGTAATTGCATTTTTCCTCATGGACAAATACAATATAATTGGCTTAGGATTTCTTTGGTTGAATGTGGTAGGAGCATTGGCCGTAGTGATTCTGGCATGGATTGCCCAACAATTAATGCCTTCTCAAAAAGCTTTGCACACTATTTAAATAGCACTAGACCTGGCTTATGGTGCAGATTCATGGCAGTAGCTGACAAATGACTTATCTTTCTTGTTAGTTTAAGTGTGTGATCAAGCTTCTTGAAGGCAATAAACTAATTCTATCTAAAGCGTAATTATGAGTAAGATGTTTTCAATGGTAGCATGGGCCAAGGATTCCAATATTTATGAAGTAAATATTCGTCAATATACAGAGGAGGGTAGTTTTCAAGCATTTGCCAAACATTTACCAAGGCTAAAAGCCATGGGTGTAGAAATTCTATGGTTAATGCCCATTACACCTATTAGCCAAAAAGAAAGATTGGGGTCATTAGGGTCTTATTATGCCTGTAGTAGTTACACAAAAATTAATCCTGAATTTGGTAATTTAAATGATTTTAAACAACTAGTAGAAACGGCACATCTGTTGGGTTTTAAGCTGATCATTGACTGGGTGTCCAATCATACAGGATGGGATCATCACTGGACATTTGAGCACCCTGATTGGTATCTAAAAGACACAGCGGGTGGTTTTACAGAAGTCAATGGATGGAAGGATGTGATAGATTTAGACTATCGCCAACAGGCCATGCGTCTGGCCATGATCAAGGCCATGCAATACTGGGTAAGAGAATGTGATATTGATGGATTTAGGTGCGATATGGCGCATTTGGTGCCCTTAGATTTTTGGATGGAGGCCCGAGAGCAATGTGATGCCATTAAACCCTTATTTTGGTTAGCGGAATGTGATGAGCCTAATTACCATCAGGCATTTGATCTTAGTTATGCGTGGAACTGGATGCATACTTCAGAAAAAATAAGCAAGGGAGCTGCTTCATTAAATGACCTGCGTAATACCTTGCACAGTTATTCCCAATACCCATTTAATGCCACCAAATTGTATTTTACCAGCAACCACGATGAAAACAGTTGGAATGGCACAGAATATGAAAAATACGGTCAAACTGCCAAAGCTTGGTGGGTATTTGCTGCAACTTGGCAGGGGCTGCCTTTGATCTATAGCTGTCTCTTATACACATCTGACGCTGCCGACGACTAGTCGAGTGT
>CAMFKK010000128.1 GCA_945957225.1 uncultured Sphingobacteriia bacterium
ATAGGCTCCGGTCTCGTGGGCTCGGAGATGTGTATAAGAGACAGGTATTATACCGTATCTAACTTAATCACCTTGGCTTTGCAATTTGTGATTCAAAACTATATTATTGATCATGACAAGATTTTGGCCAAGATTGAGATTAAGCGTAAAGCGCCTAAAACCAAGAGTAAATGGCAAGAGAAATATGAGCAAATGATGGAGAGTCAGAAAAAAGTTCAAGAACTCAAAGAAAGGACTCAAAAGAAAAAATAAATATGCCATGAACCCCGATTTTAATCGGGGTTCTTTTTTTGCATTAGATAATGAATGATTGATAGCTTTAACGTTTGAATCTCTAGATATTTTGTAACATTGGATTGTTTAAATAAGTTTTCAATATGAAAATGTTTTTAGCCTTCCTGATTTTGACACTGGGGATCCTGCATCCAACCATTGCCCAACAAAGGGTAGTGGCGGAATGTACAGTTGTTTTCAAAATAGCCCTTGAAGATGGTACAGTTGACAAGGAGGTTTCCAATAGTTTTGGCAAAAGCACGAAGACGGTCTTTATTAAAGGAAATGATAGTAGGGTTGAGCTTCAAAGTCCCAGTATTCAACAATCAGTGATCTATGATAGAACTGCTTCTACGGCTGTAGTGCTCAGGGAATTTGGAACCAATAAGTTCATGAATAGGTTAAATAAAGAACAATGGTTAGCTGCAAATAAACAGTATCAGGGCCTAAGCCTGAATTTGGTTAATGAAACCAAGACTATCTTGGGATATGAATGTAAGAAAGCAATTTTAACCCTGAAAGATGGAACAGTTTTTAACCTCTATTATGCAACAAGTATTATTCCATCTGTAAGAGAATTTGAATACCAATTCAAAGACATACCCGGTTTTGTATTGGAATATCAAATTAAAGAATCTGGTGATAATACCCTGGTGAATTCTCGGGCAGAAAAAATTAGTTTGAGCCCAGTACTGGCTTCAAAGTTTGACATTCCAACGAGTGGTTATAGATTGATGAATTAGTGATGAGGTGCTACCGGAGTTTTGAATTTGGTAGGCACTTTCACTTTGAATTTGTATGGGTACACATAAGTAGTGTTACCATTATCAAATCTAAGCATTGAATTTACTTCAGTACCGTTTAATGGGTCTTTAGAACCCAATAATTGCATACCCTTGAACTGTAAATTGCTTTTCAATGAAGCGTAATTCAAACTTTTGTGAGAAAGACTGCTCAGGTTTTTCAAAGAATATTTGCTGTTTTTAGCCCTTTCTTCAGTGATACCTGTGAACGAAAAAGCAGCAAATGCCACCTGTATCGCCATGATAAACAGGGCAGATGCGGTAATTTTTAGTATGGCTTGCTTTTTGTTCATTTTTACAAAGTTAAAGCTTTTTCCCAATATTTTAACAATTAGTACTGTTAACCCAACATTAATAAGACGCAGGAAGTGGAAAAAAGTTGCCTGTGAATTGAAAAAAAGTGAAAAAAAGTTTTATATTCAATAAACCAATAGTCCAATGAGGGAAAATCCGTACCAAGAAGACCGAGAGGAACTCAAAGAACTTTTATTACAGTATCAAAATCTGAAACATGGGCGTAGCCACTCCTTTTTGGAAGAAGACGCTTTTGAACGGATTATTGACTATTATGACGAAAAGGACGACCTCACCGAGGCCCTTGAAGCAGCCGAAACTGGCCTTGAGCAATTCCCCTTCTCCGCACTTTTAATGATCAAAAAAGCCGATTTGTTACTTGCAAACCGAAAGTACCAGGAAGCTTTAAGCATATTGGAAACTGCGGAACTCTTTGATAGTAATGACGTTAACCTCTATATTTTAAAGACAGACGCCTATTTAGCCCTAGACCAGCAGGCCAAGGCGGTGGAGCTTTTAGAAGCCGCTTTGCAATTGTTTCAGGGTGAAGAAAGGTTGGATCTCTTATTTGAGTTAGCTGACGTCTATGATGATTATGAGGAGTTTGACAAGGTTTTTGACTGTTTAAAACTCATTTTAGAAGAAGAACCCAATAATGAGGAAGCGCTCTATAAAATCTGTTTTTGGACCGATTTTACTGGCAGAAATGAAGAAAGTATTCGCTTGCACCAGCAAATTATTGATGATTTTCCCTACAATGAACTGGCTTGGTTCAATATGGCCGCTGCTTATCAGGGGCTCAAATTGTATGAAAAATCAATTGATGCTTACCAGTATGCAGTAGCTATTGACGAAAAATTTGACTACGCTTATAGAAATATGGGTGATGCGTATTTGCGTTTGCGTAAGTACAAGGAAGCCATTGAAGTTTTGGAAAAAGTATTGGAACTGTCCAGACCTGAAGACGTGATTTATGAAGCTATTGGCCATTGTTACCATAGAATGGGAAACAGTGCCCAAGCTAGGTTTCATTATAAAAAAGCGGTTCATTTAAATCCTGAGGATAGTAAGTTGCATTATAAGATTGCCGTTACTTATATGTTGGAAGAGCAATGGCAAATGGCTATAAAGCATTTGGAATCTGCTACCAGAATCCACAGAAATATTACAGAATACAATTTGGCAATGGGTGAATGCCGGATGCATTTAGAACAATACAAAGAAGCCATCCAATATTTTAGCATGGTGGTTAGGCAAAAAACCAAGAATGTATCTGGCTGGGAATCCTTGATTAAATGTCTGCTCAAAGCTGCTTTTTTTGAAGAGGCATTGGTTCAAACCTTGGCCGCTATGAAAGCCACAGATAACAAGCCCTTGTTTTTATTTTATCAAAGTACCGCCCTTTTTGCCCTAGGAAAATCCAAGGAAGCCCTATTAAAACTAGAGACCGCTATGGAAAAATCTCCTAAGTCTCTTAAGAAATTCATTGAACTAAACCCCGCTATCCTCCAGAATAACCAAGTAGTGGATATTGTAGCCCGATACAAGAAGGGTAAAAAAATCTGATTGATTTTAGGAAAGCCACAACAGCTGATCCACCCATAATGTGGACTGTTTAACCTATTTTTGCACCCGAAAATCGAACGAAATGAATTTTAATCTTACGCAGATTCCAGATAGGATCAAAAAACCAAGGGCTCACGGTATTACCATGGTAATGGACAAAGGCCTTAGTATTCCTGAGGTACATAATTTTATGAGTGTTGCTGGCCCCCACGTTGACGTGATCAAACTGGGTTTTGGTACTGCCTTTGTAACACCCAACTTGCGTGAGAAAATTCAAGCATATCAATCCTACAATATTCCTATTTATTTTGGAGGTACCCTTTTTGAGGCTTTCTTGATTAGAAATCAGTTTGACGATTATATAGCCATGTGTAAGGATTATGGTATTGATTATGTAGAAGTAAGTGATGGTTCCATTAGTATTCCCCATCCAGAAAAATGCGGTTATATTGAAAAATTGACCAAACACGCTACTGTTTTGAGCGAGGTTGGTTCTAAAGATGCTGCTCATATAATTCCTCCTTATAAATGGATTGAACTCATGCGCGCAGAATTAGAAGCAGGTTCTTCCTATGTGATTGCAGAAGCTCGTGAAGCGGGTAATGTAGGTATCTATCGCGGTAGCGGAGAAGTAAGAGAGGGACTGGTTCAAGAAATTCTTACCCAGATTCCAGCAGAAAAAATACTTTGGGAAGCTCCACAGAAAGCGCAACAATTATACTTCTTGGAACTAATTGGCTGCAACGTTAATCTGGGCAATATTGCACCCCATGAAGTCATTGCTTTGGAGGCCATGAGGATTGGTTTGCGTGGCGATACTTTTGAGTTGTATCTAAACAAATAAACCCTCTTGCATGCGTCTGTATGGTTTGTTGGGGTATCCCTTGTCACATTCTTTTTCCCAGAAATATTTCACGGAAAAGTTTCAAAACTTGGGACTGCATGATGCCGCCTATGAGAATTTCTCTTTACCCAATATCTCAGAGCTACAAGCCATTCTAGACCATCGAGAAGGATTGGAAGGATTTAATATTACCATTCCTTATAAAAAAGAGGTACTGGCATTTCTTGATGATGCATCTCATGCTGTTCAAGAAATTGGAGCATGTAATTGCGTTAGAATAGTCAAGGGCAAACGTTTTGGCTACAATACAGATGTGGTGGGTTTTGAACAAACCCTAGCCCCATTTTTGAAACCCCACCACAAAAAAGCATTGATTTTGGGAACGGGTGGGGCTTCTGCTGCTGTAGAATGGGTATTGAAAAAATTGGGCATTGTTTATCTATCAGTTTCAAGAGCAGCTTCAGACAATACCATTACCTATGAACAAATAGATCAGGTTATCATGACCACTCATACATTGGTCATAAATACTACACCCTTGGGGATGTATCCTAATGTGGATGCTTTTCCCAATTTGCCCTATGAGTTCATGAATGAGCAGCATCACTTGTTTGACCTTGTCTATAATCCAGAAGAAACCCAATTTTTAGCCAAGGGAAAAGCCCAGGGTGCTAGTATTCAAAATGGATGGGAAATGCTTATCTTACAGGCAGAGGAAAGTTGGCGTATTTGGAATGAAACCATTTGATATCCCTACATCTAAACCATCTATATGAATAGTGTATTTGACCCAATTAGTGTGCATCAAATTTTAAACCGGATTAATCGATTGACTCCTGAAACCCCTGCCAAATGGGGTAAGATGAATGTGGCTCAAATGTTAGCCCACTGTAATGTGAGTTATGAAATGATCTATGAAAATATTCATCCCAAACCCAATCCTATCTTAAAGTTTGTATTGAAATTATTTGTGAAGAGTAAGGTTGTTACGGAAAAACCATATACCCACAATAGTCCAACTGCACCAGCATTTATTATTACGGATGCCAAGCAGTTTGAAAAAGAAAGAACCAGACTAATCAATTATATTAACCAGACATTGGACCATGGTGCTGCCTATTTTGATGGTAGGGAGTCTCATTCATTTGGAAAACTAAATGTAACTGAGTGGAACAATATGCTCTACAAACATTTAGACCACCATTTGAGTCAGTTTGGTGTCTGATAATTGTCAGATATTTTTACTGAAATACTAAGTTTATTTTACAACTTTTAATGTTGTTTTTAATCTCAGCTCATTGGATGAGGCGCCAATCATGATTCTGAATTCACCTGGTTCAACAACTGGATGCATGTTGGCATCTAGCATTTCCAATAATTGGGGGGTGATTAGAAATTTCAAGGTAGTGGATGCTCCTTTTTTCAAAAATATTTTTTGGAATCCCTTTAGCTCCATCACTGGGCGGGCAAGACTTGCCAGCTGATCTCTGATATAGAGTTGCACAATTTCTGCCCCATCAAATTGTCCAATATTTTTGACCTGGCATTGCACCCAAACACTATCTGTTGTTTTTATGGATGTTTTCTCCATTTGTAATTGACTGTATTCAAACTGGGTATAACTTAAGCCATATCCAAATGGGAATAGTGGTTTCCCGGTTAGGTCATTGTAATCATCTCCTCTTCCTGTTGGTAAATGATTATAGACATAGGGTAATTGACCTTCTGAAACCGGAAAACCAATGGGTAATTTTCCGCTAGGATTGGCGTCGCCAAAGAGAATGGCAGCAATAGCATGCCCCGTTTGATCACCAGCATACCAAAGGTCTACAACTGCAGCAGCTTTGTCTAGCCAGGGTTGCATAGCAATAGCGCTTCCCCCAGTTAAAAGCACCACAACTGGTTTATTCAGTTTAAATAGAGCCGCTAATAAAGCTTCTTGGTTACCCGGTAAACTGAGTCTTGCCCTATCTCTAAATTCCCCTTCTTCAATGCCTGCATTGAAGAGAATCAAATCTGATTTTTTGGCTAGTTCAATGGCTTTGGAAAATGCAGCTTCTTGGTCACTAGGAACTTTCCAAACCAGTTGAATATGGGCATTGGCATTGGGTTCTTTGAATCTAACTTCAATGGGATATGATTTTCCTGCTTGAACCTGTAAGGGAATTAATTTGGTACTAAAACCAATTTTATTCCATTGATCAATCAATATTTTTCCATTGACATACAATCTAAACCCGTCATTGCCTTTTAATCCTAGTTCCAAGATTCCATTTGATGGGGCAATCAAATGGGTGTTCCATTGAACACTATAAAAATCAAGGTCTAATTTACTATCCGGTGGATACAATGTCCAGCTAAAATTAATCTCTTGGTCATTTCTTTTTAGCACTGGTTCTCCACTCAAATCAATATTATTATAGTAAGCACCAAGCAAGCCCTGAACCGTATCTCTTCCTACTACATGGAATAAATATTTAGCTGGAATGGTTGCTATGTCTGTATGCAATCGGCTAGAGCCCTTGGCATAGTTGATTCTAACAGTAGCACCCGCTCTTGCTTCCAAGCCTTTGATTAAATTGATTCTATTTGTACCTGGTCCACTATAACCACCAAGTCTTGCTTCCATGGCGTCTTCTCCAATGACTGCTATTGACTTGATATTATTTTTAAATGGCAAAATTGAACCTTCATTTTTTAGTAGGACAATTGATTCCTCTGCTGCTTTTTTGGCCAAAGCTTGGTGTGCTTTTTTCTGTTTGTCA
This sequence comes from uncultured Sphingobacteriia bacterium, assembly GCA_945957225.1. Classification (GTDB taxonomy): domain Bacteria; phylum Bacteroidota; class Bacteroidia; order Chitinophagales; family Chitinophagaceae; genus Sediminibacterium. The sequence goes on from CAMFKK010000128.1 coordinate 6,546, forward strand.
GTTAAATCTTTTTCAGAAACATATGGTTGCTCAAATAAGCCCAATTGAAATTTTGCAGTTAATACCCTAGCTACTGCACTATCAATTACAGATGTTGGAATACTACCATCTAAAAAAGGGGGAATAAATAATTTATGGTGTTCCCAGGCGGTTTGAAAAATCACATCCAAGCCAGCCATGATAGCCTGTTTGCCAGACTCCGGATATTCCTTAGCAGTATTGTGTAAGACGGTGGCTCCACCCACTGCACTGGCATCAGAAATGACAAATCCTCTAAATCCCCATTTGTCTTTTAAAGTATGATTGAGCAACCAATTGTTGGCTGAAGCAGGGCTGCCGTTTACGGAATTGTAAGATGTCATTACCGATCGCGCCCCAGCGTTTTTAATGGCGGAAACAAAGGGTCTAAAATGGGTCTCATTAAAAAGTCTTTCGTTGTCATGGAT